>JBBRJI010000161.1:0-9812 GCA_038219625.1 Pirellulales bacterium
TGAACAGTTCCCTTTGTCGCACACGAGGCGACTCCAGTTCAGCGACCAGCAAACACCGACACGGCAGCATGATTCAATACGCGGAATTGCAATGCAAAAGCAACTTCTCGTTTTTGGAGGGTGCTTCGCACGCACACGAGCTTATAGAGCAAGCGGTGCAACTCGGATATCTTGGACTGGCAATCACCGATCGCAATACTCTCTCCGGCATCGTTCGCGCTCACACTGCGGCTCGAGACCTGTCCTTTCCTTTCGTCGTTGGAAGTGAACTGCATCCAGAAGATGGGCCTCCCGTTGTTCTATGGCCCCAAAACCGACAAGGCTATGGCAACCTTTGCAAACTACTTTCCGTTGGCCGGTTGCGAGCGGACAAAGGGGCCTGCCGTTTGTCTTGGCATGATATCGTTGCCGGCAGCCATGACTGTAT
Organism: Pirellulales bacterium; assembly: GCA_038219625.1. Classification (GTDB taxonomy): domain Bacteria; phylum Planctomycetota; class Planctomycetia; order Pirellulales; family Pirellulaceae; genus JBKCUI01. The sequence goes on from JBBRJI010000161.1 coordinate 428, forward strand.
TGCTGGCTTTGTGCCCCGTCTTCCGGATGCGCCGAAAGCAACAACCCCGGAGCGAGTTTCGACCGATCCCCTTGCACCGCTCCAAGTCCAACCGATTCCAATCGCTCCATGGTGTAAGGCAGGTGCGAGTTTCGATACAAACGATCTGCAAAACTGGAGTCTGTGGCTCAACCAGTTCCGAGAATTGTTTAGCGACCGCGGTTATTTGATTGCAAGCCTTCACCGCGGAGTAGACGACCAAGTCTCGCTGGCACGTTGGAGGAAAGTTAGTAGTGATTCCCGAGTTCCGCTTTTGGCGACAGGCGACTGCCTTTATCACGTACCCGAGCGGATGCTGCTGCAGGACTGTTTGGCTGCCATCGCATCTGGGACGACCATCGACGCCATGGCTGCCTCGCGTCCCATGAACGCCAGTTATGCAATGCAGTCCCTGGCCGACATCCAACGCGTTTTTCGGGATTGTCCTGAAGCTGTTTCGGCGACCACCGAGATCATGCAACGGATCGACTTTTCGTTGCAGTCGCTTCGCTATGAATATCCGCTGGAGGCTTCGCCAACGGGTGTAGCACCCATTGACTACCTTAAGCAACTGACGTGGGCAGGAGCCAAAGAGCGATACCCGCGCGGCGTCCCGAACGCGGTGATCGCTATGCTCAAGCACGAGTTCTCGATCATCCAGGATTTGCATTATGAGCCCTATTTTTTGACCGTATGGGACTTGGTCCGATTCGCCCGGTCGCGAAAAATTCTGTGCCAAGGTCGCGGTTCGGCCGCCAACAGCGCTGTTTGCTTCTGCTTAGGGGTAACCAGTGTGGATCCCAGCCAATACGATCTTCTCTTCGAACGCTTTATCAGTCGCGAACGAAATGAAGCGCCCGATATCGACGTCGATTTCGAGCACCAACGTCGCGAGGAAGTCATCCAATACGTTTACGCAAAGTACGGACGCCATCGAGCAGGCATGACGGCGGCCGTCACTACGTACCGATTGCGCTCCGCCGTTCGCGACTGTGGCAAAGCCATTGGACTATCCCAGGATCGTATTGATTCCCTGGCCAAGATCGTCGAGGGACGCGGCGGCGAAGAGTCCTTTGAATCGAAGTGTTTGGCTGCTGGCATCGATCCGAAATCCCCGATCGGTGCTCGCTATCATTATTTGGTTCAATCGTTGCTGGGGTTCCCGAGACATCTATCACAGCACACGGGCGGGATGGTGATGACCCAAGGGGCACTTCATGAATTATGTCCCATCGAAAATGCGGCCATGCCGGGCCGTACCATCATCCAATGGGACAAAAACGACTTAGACGAACTGGGTATCCTCAAAGTAGATTGCCTTGCGCTGGGCATGCTCTCGGCACTCCATCGCAGTCTCGATTTGATTGAGTATCATTATCAGCGCCCGCTGACGCTTGCCACTATACCAGGCTCGGACACTGCCGTTTACGACATGATATGCGAAGCCGACACCGTCGGTGTTTTTCAGATTGAGAGCCGTGCGCAAATGAGCATGCTGCCCAGGCTGCGCCCAAGATGCTTCTACGACTTAGTGATCGAAGTTGCGATTGTTCGACCTGGTCCTATTCAAGGCCAAATGGTGCATCCTTATCTGAAAGCACGCCAGTCCGGAATTCAGCCAGAGTATCCGAACGAAGCGATTGCGCAAGTGCTTCGCAAGACGATGGGCGTACCACTTTTTCAAGAGCAAGCGATGCGACTGGCGGTCGTCGCAGCAGGTTTTACCCCCGGAGAAGCGGACCAATTGCGGCGTGCCATGGCTGCTTGGCGACGTCCTGGCGTGATCGACAAATTCAAACTGAAGTTGATCGAGGGCATGCAAGTCAACGGGTTGGATGAAGTGTTTGCCGAACGCGTTTTCAATCAATTGCGCGGATTTGGCGAATATGGATTTCCTGAGTCGCATGCGGCTAGTTTTGCGTTGTTGGTATACGCTTCCTGCTGGATCAAGCATCATTATCCGGAGGTTTTTTGTTGTGCCATGCTCAATAGCCAACCACTTGGTTTTTACGCACCGGCCCAACTTATTCAAGATGCGAGACGGCACGATGTCGTGGTGCTTGGTCCCGATGTCAATGCAAGCCGTTGGGACTGCACTCTCGGCAACGAGGATCCGTCTTTGGTTCCCGACCCGTCGAATTCAAGGCTGCCGATTCGATTGGGGTTAAGAATGATTCGTGGACTGCATGAGCAAGATGCCCAACGGATCGTAGAGGCCAAAACGAACGCATCCAAGTTCGTGGACCAAACCGATTTGGTTCGACGGGCGGGGCTGACTCAATCGACCCTTTCGACGTTGGCGGATGCAGGTGCCCTGGAGTCGCTATCGGGTGATCGCCGCGCCGCCTATTGGCAATCGTTAGCACAAGAGCGCAAGCAGATTGCGATGCCGCTCTTTGATGCAAGCGACATGGATCATGACGAAGATATACCCGCCAGTTTAACCCGAATGACGCCGCTGGAAGAGGTCTATACCGACTACGAAACGACAGGTATTTCGCTCCAAGGGCATCCCATCGGTTTCTATCGAGGAAAACTGTCGCAATTGAGAGTGACACCCGCAAGCGAGTTGGTAAACGTACCCAACGGACGATTTATCCGGGTTGCAGGCTTGATCCTTCTGCGGCAAAGGCCCGGCACCGCCAAGGGCATTACTTTTGTTACCATGGAAGACGAAACGGGATCGATCAATTTGGTGATTCGTCCAGAGACTTGGAAACATTATTATCTATTGTGCAAGCAGTCTAACGCTTGGTTGGTGCATGGGATTTTGGAGAATCGACAAGGGGTAATCCACGTACTGGTAGGACGTGTAGAGGACTTGCAAGCAGTCATCAGGCCATTGAATATTCAATCACGTGACTTTCGGTAGGCGTAGGTCAGTCGCTCCGCCGACTGACGTCCTTTCGGTAGGCAGTGCTTTCGGGGAATTGTCCGTTAGAATAGCAGTGGCACAATGAACATCTACACACGAATTCACAGAAGAAATCCATACATTAATGAATAGGTACCTCCGAAGCTTAAAACGAATCGCGTGGCTTGGATTAGTTATCATCGGAGGAGCGTCGATGGCATTTGCGGAGGGCAATTGGCCTCAATGGCGTGGACCAAACCGAGATGGCCATGCTGCTCCACAATCGCTTCTCGAAAAATGGCCAGCGAGCGGTCCCGAATTGTCCTGGAGTTTCGGCAATGCTGGAATCGGTTACTCCAGTGTTTCAGTGGAGGACAACCGCCTTTACACGCTGGGCAAGCGTGAAGACAAGAATTTGCTGATCTGCGTCGACACCAGGAATGGGAACGAGAATTGGACCGCAACCATGGGGCGAGGAGCTAACTCCAAGGACTATATGACGGGCTGGGGCGATGGTCCACGCAGTTCCCCGACAATAGACGGAGATTTTGTATACGCCTTGACCGACTTAGGGGAATTGGGGTGTTTTCGAAAGACTGACAGTGAGTCGGTTTGGTCCGCGAATCTGGTTTCTGATTTCGATGGCGGTGTTCCGCAGTGGGGATACAGCGAATCGGTACTCATCGATGGCGATCGATTGATTGTGACACCTGGAGGCAAGAATTTTCTCATCGGTTTAGACAAGAAGTCCGGCAAAAAGATCTGGGAGTCGGATTTTTCTGCTGGCGCCCAATACGTTTCCGTGATAAAGCACACGTTCGGTGGCGTTCCAGTCTATTTGACAGCTTGCGAACAAGGCCTGGTTGGAATTCACTGCGATTCCGGGAAGTTGCTGTTCAAGAATGGCGAGACTGGCAATGGTACCGCAGTCATTCCGACACCGATCGTTTCGGGGGATATCGTCTATCATTCTTCGGGCTACAAAGCAGGAAACGTGGCGGTCAAGATCTTGGTCAACGATGGTCAATTGGCTGCCGAACAGGTTTACCATGAATCCAAGGAGAGTATGGAAAACCATCACGGTGGGTTCGTGCTCCATGATGGCGCGATCATTGGATTTACCAAAGCACTACGTGGAGCTTGGATGGCGCAAGATTTGGCTACCGGCAAAGTCCTTTGGTCTAAGAAAATCGGCAAGACTCAGTCCGGCTCGATCGCTTTCGCGGACGGACTGATGTACTGCTACGACGATCAAGAAGGGATCTGCTACCTAGCCAAAGCTACCCGTAAAGGTATTGAGCAACTTGGTCAAGTAAAACTTCCTGAGCAAACCTCCTCAGATAGGAATCAAGGCGCGATTTGGACACATCCGGTGATTGCAGGGCAAAAACTCTACATTCGGGACCAAGAAAAAATCTTCGCGTTTGACATCGCCGGTGGTAAATAGTTTAACCCAGTTTAACCCCGAGCCGCAGGCCCATCAAGTACTTGACGGCTTCATCCCAACGGGCCAGTCGTTTACCTAGCCCAGGCGCGTTAGGAACACTCGATCAATTAGTGTCGTAGCGAAACTCGCCAAGAGTTTCGGCGCCCGCTCATTCCGAAAGTCGTGGCGACTTCCGCTACGGGAAAATCGGACAGTTATGAATCGAACGGTCTTTAGTTAAACGCCTGGTATCTTCCATTTTTCTCTCGGCTCTCGCGACAAGTGCTTGTTCGCTTCTGCGTCGTTTTTGAACTGCTCCGCAACCGGGTCCCAGGTTAGTTCACGGCCAAGTCGGTAGCCGATGTTGCCAAGATGACAAATCGCAGCCGAACGATGCCCGATCTCGGCAGTGCAAATACAATTGGAGCCGGACCGAATCGCGTCTATCCAATTTTGATGGTGGTTGCTCGAGGCCATGACGCGTTGATCGCTTTCCAAGAGAGGTTCTTCGAGGATACTGCTTGGCCGTGTAGAAATCCCATTGCGACTTACCAAGAGTGTTCCCTTGGTCCCCTCGAAAACACAATCTGCCTTGATGCCATCCTCGAACGTATTATGAATCATCTCGATTCCGCTTTCGTAGATGAACTTCAATCCACTTTCAGCCGACCGATCTGAGGGCGGAATGATCTTCGTTGGACCGCTCGTATCCATTTTGAGTGCCCATTGCGCGATATCGAAATGGTGCGCGCCCATGTCCGCCAGTGCACCACCCGCGTACTCTTGATACGACCGCCATAGTGGAAAATGATGATGAACACCCTGGGGGCATAAAATTTGGTTGTAACCTCGCATTGGTGCAGGACCGACCCACATGTCCCAATCTGTACCAGCGGGCGTTTCTTCGGTTGGCAAGTCGCAAGGCTTCGCAGGTCCGCCAACACCAATGCGAACTCGCTTAACTTCGCCGATTCGACCGTTCCAAATGGTCTCGACGGCTTTTCGGAAATACCCACCGAACTCGCTTCGCTGCTGGCTGCCCGTTTGAAATATGACTTTTGCCTTCGCAACTTCTTGCACCAACGTGCGGCCTTCGGCAACGTTATGGGTTAATGGCTTTTCGCAATAAATGTGCTTGCCCGCGCGAGCCGCGAGAATGCATGGAATCGCATGCCAATGGTCGGGCGTTCCGATCACGACAGCATCCAATCCCTGCATTGCGAGCAATTCACGGAAGTCACCAAATTGGCGAATGGCGCGATACTCACCGCTCTTGGTCCGTTCCGCGTACCGCTGCGTGACCATCTCAACGGCTTTGTCTAACCGAGCCTGAACAACGTCGCAAACCGCGATGACTTCTACGTTGGAATTCCCCAGAAACTTTCCAAGATGGCCGAGGCTCTGCTTGCCAACGCCGATAAATCCAAGTGTGATTCTCTCGGCAGGTGACATAAAAAGGGGTGTAAGCGCATGGCCTGCCGAGGGCAAAAACATCGGCCCTGCAGTCATAGCGGCTGTAGCGGCAAGAAAATCGCGACGATTGAACATGATCTGCACCTTGGTGTGGAAAGGGATGTCTCAAAATAGACGAATAATCGAAAGTATAATTAATTCTGACGACGCACGCGAACGTGGACTGCTTCTTTGTCTAGAATCTAGTCGTCAACGACCGTAGTTTACTTGGACTTGGTACGCAACCCACCCTAACGAACCCACCAATCATGAAGACGCTTTTCCAATTACTTGTGTTCTCTCTAATAACGTCCCAAATCAGTTTGGTCTACGCTCAAAAGGAAGCCCCCGCCGTCTCCAAGCTGGATCCTTCCTGACAAGAAACAATTCCACAATGACAATCACGCTGCACTTCGAGCTGCATTCGATCAACTGAAAAAGGAGGGAGTGAGTCATTTGTATTACATCCCGGGCGACAGTTTATACGGCGATGACACCGAAGGTGCCACAGATGCATCGCACGCGAATGATCTCGGTTTCATGCGTCAAGCAGAAGTATTCGAGCCCGTCCTTCGAAAAGCGTTAGCGGGCAAGTAGATGTCGGCTCGTCGTTTAACGAAGAAGTGTTGGCTTTTTTCCTCTTTTTATAGGTGATTAACAGTGAATCTATATTTACGTTGCTTCTCGCATTTGGGAGTTGCTTGTGCCACTCTCCTAACTCACGGCACCCATCTCGGGCTTTGTGACGATGGTGTCACCGAAGCTGCCGACGGCAAAATAACGCTCGTAGCCGATGGGTATCAATTCACGGAAGGGCCCGCCGTAGACGCGCAAGGGAATGTGTTCTTTACCGATCAACCCAACGACCGCATTTTGAAAGTGGACTTGAATGAAAAAGTTACGGAGTTCTTGAAACCGGCCGGGCGAAGCAACGGAATGTTCTTTGCACCAGATGGAAAGCTGATCGCGTGTGCCGACGAAAAGAATGAAATGTGGGAAATCGCCACCGACAAGTCGCATCGTGTCCTTTTCGGCACCTTTGAACAACGAAAGCTCAACGGCCCAAACGACGTTTGGATCGATTCCAATAGCACTATGTACTTTACTGATCCTTACTACCAGCGGAAATGGTGGGAACATAAAACCAGGCCGCAGAACAAACAAGCTGTTTATCGCGCCGATCGCGATGGCGCGAACGTAACGCTCGTGGACGACTCGCTTGTTCAGCCCAACGGGATCGTTGGCGACTCGAAACGACGACTGCTCTTCGTTGCGGACATCGGCGACTCCAAGACCTATCAATATACGATTGCCAACGACGGTACTCTCGTGGATCGCAAGCTGTTTTGTACGAGCGGGTCGGACGGGATGACCATCGACGATCAGGGAAACTTGTACTTGACCGGCAAGAAGGGAGTCATGGTCTACAACAAGCATGGAAAAGAGATCCAAGTGATCTCCGTTCCTGAGAACTGGACAGCCAACGTTTGCATTGGCGGCAAGGATCGCAAGACCCTTTTTATCACCGCGTCGGATTCGCTATACAGCGTTCGCATTAAGCATGCAGGACTGAGCAATTGAGAAGAAGGTCCTAGTGCTCCTTGCATGCTAAATTGGGGGTAGCGGAACTCGCCAAGAGTTTCGGCGATTAGGACGAATCCACTGGGAATTACCTCTTGAAGTCGCCGAAAGCCTACGCGGCTTCCGCTACGCAAGAACCCCAGCTTTTAGGCTGGAAGAGGCACTAGTGGTTTTTGTAGCTGAGCGAGGCCCTTGCTCAGATTGGAAGCAAACCAACGAGCGAAGGGCCTCGCTCGTCCACAACCCTATGCCTTCGTAAAACGTGCCCGATAGACCGGCAATCCATTGCGGCGAGTGCGGCGTTCAAAGTGGGTGAGGTAGTCCATGTCGTGCGAGGCCGGAGGTTCGCTAACGAAAAAGGGACCTTTGAGCTTCGTCACTTGATCGATCAGTTCTAGCGTCGATTCGTAGTAGTCCAACACATCGGTCCAGAAATGAATCGATCCAGACGGCTTAAGGGTCCGTTCAATGTTGCAAAGTGTTTTCTCGTTGAGCACGCGTCGCTTTTTGTGTTTCGACTTCCACCAAGGGTCAGGGAAATACACGTGGATTGCATCCAGCGAGCGGTCCGCTACATCTTGGTCTAAAACGGCTACGGCATCGCAGGCGAAGAACTTTGCATTCCGAATACCAGTCTTTTCGACACGGGCTTGGCATTCCAGTGCATACTTCGCGGCCAGCTCCAATCCGACAAAGCGACGGCTCGGCGCTCGTTTGGCCGCGTTGGTTAGGAAAAGCCCCTTTCCGGAACCAATTTCGAGTTCCATCGGCATGTCTGTTTGCACCCAGCTTGAAAAAACAGCGTGATCCTCTTCGCGAAAGTAGCGACCTCGCATGAAGTTCGGCTGCGGCCCCGATTCGTCGTCCGATTCATCATGCGATTCGTCATGCGATTCTTCGTCCGGTTCGTCTTCGGCTCCTTTTCCCTCAGCTTCGCCCGTGGGTAGATTTGAAGTTAACGGTCGATTTTCAGGCAATGACAGTCCCGACGCAGTGCTTTCTTCGCTAAGAGGTGGGTTTTTAGGCTGAGAGACGTGTGGGTCGTGTTGCATACCAAATTCATTGGGTTATAACCGATTGGTTGTGTGATTTTCAAAATCCAAGGATAAGCAAATTCCGCGACACCGATAGGCTACAGGGGGAGTGAACTGGTTGAATTCCCCACTCGAGCATTGGTCCAACCTTGAGCTTCACCAGTCCTACTTGAAAAAAGGTCTCCCGCGATGAATGTCGACCCAACCCAACTTTCCGAACAAGCGCCTGCGACATCGCCGAGCGAGCCGAGCCGGCGGACATTTCTAAAAGCAACTGCGGCAACCTCTGCGATCGCCAGCACGACTAGCTTTCTCAATCGAAGTGTTCATGCGGCAGGCAGCGACATCATCAAAGTCGGGTTAGTGGGTTGCGGCGGTCGCGGGATGGGCGCCGCCAAAGACAATATGTCAGCCGACGCAGGTTGCCGTTTGACCGCCATCGCAGAAGTGTTTTACGATCGCATGGAAGCGGGAAAGGATCAATTGAAAAAGTCTCTCGGTAGCCAATACGAGGTTCCAGAGGAGCAGTGTTTCTCGGGATGGGAAGCGCTCGACAAAATACTGCAGACGGACATCGATGTCGTTTTGCTAGCGACACCGCCAGGCTTTCGGCCAGCACAGATGGAAGCTGCTGTCAAAGCGGGTAAGCACGTGTTTTGCGAGAAACCAGTTGCGGTTGACCCGTCCGGAGTACGACGAGTTATGGCCGCATCCGCCTTGGCCGAATCGAAGGGGCTGTGTGTCGTATCCGGGCTTTGTTGGCGCTATGACTATGGAGTGAAAGCGACCATCGAAAAGATCCAGTCCGGTGCGATCGGCGAAATCATTTCGATCCAAGAAAATTATTTAACGGGAACACTTTGGATTCGAACCCCCAAACCCGAATGGACCCCCATGCACAACCAAGTTTTGAATTGGTTGTACTATACGTGGTTGAGCGGCGAGCAGTATGTCGAGCAGTTTATTCACTCACTGGACAAAGCCATGTGGCTTCTCATCGATGTCCGGCCAGTCCTTTGC
>JBBRJI010000162.1:0-9739 GCA_038219625.1 Pirellulales bacterium
GTTGACCGTCACGCACACATTGGTCTCGGAACGATAGGGCTGGAGGGATTTCGGCGAGTCCTCAAGCATAAGCACCTGAAAACGCTACCTATGTACCTTGAAACAGAAAAAGGCAAGAACGACGATGACGAAGAGTGGGACGCGATCAACATGCGAGTCCTGCGGGGACTGGAGTAGTGTGCCACGGCACTCCGGGCCGTGATCTTATTATTGTCGCCTTTCGCTCTGCGAAAGTGAGCCGCATTAACGCACTTTTGCGGAGCAAAAGGCGACAATGTTTTGCGATTTCAGCGTGAGAAGCTAGGCCACTATTTGCTTTCGCCGGCATTGGGTGCAACTGTTTGTTGCGAAGGTGCATTCAAACCGGTGAATTTCGACAATCGTGGGGTCGGAGTGGTCTTGGTCAAGGCTCGGTGGACCAACGTTTGATAAGCACCTGAGGAGGTTGCTGGCTCAATTTCGGTTACCAGGATTTGTGGTAGTGGGCCACTTGGAATGAGTTGGGAAACAGCCAGTTGAACGCTCTCGACACGAGCGATTGTTTCCTGTTCCGTGTTGCCGGCTTTGACATAGACGATACGTTGATTTATTGGCGCCTGCGTCACGATCCACTGAACCTTGATTGCGCCCGCTTCGTTGAGAGCATGCTGCGATGAGAACAAACTTGTTCCGAGGGTGTTGTTTTCCCTCCAGCCGTTGTCACGCATGACATCAAAAGGGGCCACGACCGAATTGGAATCGGCGCCGCGAAAGGGTTGCGGCCACGCGACATTACGAGCGTAATCTACCCCCGCTCGGTGCCTCATATCAGCACATCCGATCACGCCAACGGACAAAGCTGAAATCGTAAGTGTCGCGAGAGTTCTTCGCATGTTGTAATTCCCTTTACCGTAGATCGCAGCGATCTGATTTCAAAAAAAGCTCGGTCCAAACTCCATTCGGATCCGGTAAGGTAGGAGATCGGCTGATAGAACTTGGGTTCATCGCAATTGCTTCGCGACGTCCGTAAGTCTGCATATTCTGCAAACTCCAATCCTTCCATTGCTATCAATCCTTGAGCACGCAGCCCGCAAATCCTGCCATCTTTACTCAACTTCCGCAGGCGGAACTTCCGATGGAATTACTACGAAAGTGCGCAGTCGTCAAACTCTGCGTGGTTGTTCAGATTGCATTGTTGGGGGGATATTATGGCTTTTAGAGAAATCTGCGAAATTCGCCGTCATGCATTTCAATCGTCTTTGAAAGTAGGGCTAGGCGTTGGCGCGTTTGTGGCACTCAGCCTGATTGACGTTTCTCCAACCTTTGCCCAGCTTCGTACCGGTCGCAGCACGGATCGCGAGTTTTACACTCCTGCAGAGCCGGCAGCGTCGACCCCTTTACAAGCCAAAAACAAACGTGCGAACGCGGATGTGGTTCAAGCGTCAGCCACGGACGTGATCTCCACCGAGGTCGAGGCTACTCCTGCGCGGCGAGTCATTAAAAAGCCAGCCGGTGTTCGCACTGCGACAGGCGCAGCTCCATCGAGCCGAGTCGTGCAAGCGGGCTGCAAAAACTGCCAAGCTGGCATCGCACATTCGCACGGCCCAATAGCCGCGGCAGCTAGCCCAGGGATGGTCAACGAAGACTACGCAGGCTCCGAAAACTACCAGAAAACATCGGATTTTAACGACGTCCATGAGGATGCTAACGCAATGTTGTTTGGCAATTCTTGCCAACCGTGCGCGAGCGGTTGCGAGTCGGTCGGAATGATTCAACCACCTCCAATCCTAGGAAGCTTCCTTAGTCGCATGCAGCTCCGAATTGAAGCGGCGACATTCTGGCCTGACGGACAAGATCTGCCGCAGCTCGTAACAACACGTCGACCGGCCAACGACCCTGCAACCGACGGTTTGATTGGTGGAACCGATACTACGAATTTGTTCGGTGGTTCGAACGTGCTTGGCGAAACCACCCAAGGAATCCGTGGCGAACTGGGAGCGTACTTCAACGATTGCAAGTCGAACGGCATCCTGCTGCGTTTCTTTGATGTAGGCAGCAACTCATTGTCTTACAATAGTACCCCGACATCCGAACCCGTGGTGACGCGGCCCTTTTTCAGCACGGCCAACAATGCTCAATCGACAATCGCTGTAAACTTTCCGAACAGTACATCGGGATCGCTGAACGCGAATATAGCGAGCGACGTGTACGGTGGCGACATTCTGTTTCGCAAGTTGATCCTACGAGATTGCGCTGGACGCCTTGAATTTCTGGCCGGTTATCAAACTGCGCGATTGGCCGACTCGTTGCGGATCGACTCGACGACCACCGCGCTGACCAATACGCCAGCACCGACTGGAACGATATCGCAACTCTCCGATCACTTCGCGACCACCAATCGTTTCAACGGGTTGGCCTTGGGGCTCAGCGGCATCCTGCGAGAACGATGTTGGAGTCTGTCTGGTCTGGTCAAGTTGGGATTCGGCAACATGGAACGCAGCGTGGCCATTGATGGTTCTTCGACGATTACTGTACCTGGCAATCCTGGCAGCACGAGTACGACGGCCAACGGACTGCTTGCCAGAAACACCAATGCAGGCAACTACGTCATGAACACCTTCATCGTTTCGCCTGAGACGAACGTAACGTTAGGCTATCGGTTGACGCGACGATTGGAAGCGACGGTTGGGTATTCGTACCTTGGGCTGCCGAAAGTTGCGAGAGTCGCTGACCAATTGGACCCGCAGCTAGCTTCCAACTTGAGCAATCCGCCAACCGGTGCCAGTACGCCAAGTTTCTCGTTGCGAGAAAGCAATTACTCGCTGCACAGTCTCGACTACGGTCTGCAATGGCGATACTAAGTTAACCCTTTATTCACAATTCACAACGATGGCGGCGAAAGCCACGTTCTCATTCGAATCGAGGGCATCCTCGGCGATGGCCCCAGAATGATCCCAAAGGGCGCCAGACTTGTCGCCGCTCCTGATCGCCAGCACTTTCCAAGATGAAACGCGAGAAGTGTCGCAAAAATCATGAGATTTTCATTTGGAGTTTTTTTACCCTAGCACTCCGTTTAACGGCAGACCATCAATCATCCGTTGTGCTAGCGTTGGTTCGGCAATAAAACCGATTTCACCTAATTTGAAATGCAATACGGACGCTATGTTTCCGATTGTAACATTGATGGTTTTTTCGGGTGCTTGAACTAACCTCTGGTCAATCGTTTCCGAGCCACGACTGAGTTCCATGGCTGCTATCTCGCGAATAAGACCACGCAAAAAATTCATAAAACTGCGCATGGGGCAATAGTACGCCATGAGGAAATGCTAAGGGCCATCGGAACTCAATCTTCCGCGGAATGCCGTTTTTGGCCGATCTTGGCCAACGTTGACGCTATGCATTGGATGTGTAAACCTAGTTGCTAAATGATTTGTTCTATGAACAAATAGTTACACCGTACCGATTGCAGATTCTGCTTTCCGCGGGACACACTAGCAAAGAGAGAAGGAGATCGGTTATGAATGCTTTCGGATTGTCGATTCGTCAACCCGCTAATTTTCCCAAACTCATCTATCCGAGCGTCATCGCCAAACGAATTGCACAAGCGCTGAGGACGACGCTTTGCAGTTGGCAGCTTGCGGCATTGTCCGTGTCGGTCTATCTGTCGACCATCGCTGCGGTTGCCGTGTACGATATACTGTTAACGATCCGGTACGCTCTTTATTTAAAACAACACGAGCAGAATCCAATCGGAAGATGGTTGATGGATCTCGATCGAATCGGTGACAATGTACTTCCGGACGTAACTCTTTTCCTTGCACTCAAAGTGCTCGGTACGGTCGCTGTGCTAGTCGTCGTAGCTGGTTTAGTACGATGGCGAGGCAGAATAGGACACCCGGTGGGGATCGGAGTATCCGCTTTCCAGATCACATTGGCTTGTTACCTCACTTACGTAGATACGTCTGCGTAGCGCCGCAGAAGTCTCTTGCAGATTCATATCTCGCTAACGCAATCTTCACTATTCCAACACATCGAATAGTTACGATTCTCTGAAAGCTATCAAACGTATTCGCTCATTAAGGAGAAGAACATGATTGCGATTAGGGATCGAAGCACTGCACGAATCGAAACACATTCCTCTTCGACCGCTGAGTTGTTCGAACTACTCAAGGCCGGAAATTTGCATTGGGACAGATCTGTTTCCAATATTTTTTTCCAGGCCCGGCATTTGGCGGCCAGTGCTGTTTCTGAAAACGCGGAAACGTCGCTTGTCGTTTCGGCACTGCTGTTTCGCCCATGTCAAATCCTCGCCAGCGGATCACTTCAAGCGGGCGATTGGACAAGTGACACGTTGCACGAAACCGGCACCTACGATTGGTTGGTCAAGAACTTTGGCCAGGAAGTTGCCGAGACGATTCGGCTACAACCCTATGCCAAACGTTTTTTGGCCACGGTAATTCCGAAGTACTATCGTCTTCTCAGCACCTGCGATCAACGCCACATCCTTTCCGAAGGCGGGTTCATGACCGCATCGGAGAGAATGACTTTCGGCAAAAATCGTTGTCAGCATCATGCGATGAAGATTGCAAGCTGGATTGATCGAGGTGTCGACCGATGCCTAGAGATTCCCGAAATGGATTTCTTTATTCCTTTTGTCGAACAGACACTGGTATCTTGACGAGCTATGTTTAGCAACTCCATCAACCGTGTACTCGGCCTAGTGATCGGGATAATAGAAGAACGTGCGCAAGGGCTTGACAAGAAAGCATTGGAGCATGGCGCGGTGGCCAATCAGCTTGGCGCTCCCACCGAATTCGATGGAATTTGCGTCGAGTCTCCGGTTTCCTGTCCGCAACTTAATGGATTCTTAACTTTTTCTTCGCACGCCCATCAAATAGGGCCAATATATTCTCGCCTAATTATCGCCGATCGGTGTTAAGTCAGGGGCTTGAATATTCTCAGTCATGCCTGAGAGTTTCAACTCAGTTCAAACTCCAGTCCCAGCAGCGAGCGGCGATCCAAACCTACCATAGCTGAATTCGTGAGAATTCAACTACGACCGGAGTTAATCGTTTTTATTTTTTGACATAGTACACCGTTTAGATGGGATCCAGGAGATTACAAATGGCTAGTTTTAGATGGACGCGACGTGGCTTTACGCTCGTCGAACTATTGGTCGTCATTGCGATCATCGGCATTTTGGTTGGGCTATTGTTGCCTGCCGTTCAGGCTGCTCGCGAGGCTGCTCGCAGAATGCAGTGCCAAAACAATCTCAAGCAAATGGGATTGGCCATGATGAACTATGAGTCGGCGTTTAAGAAATTCCCGAGCGCACTGATGGGCGCACGTGTTGGAGCTCCCGCCGACGATGGAATAGGTTGGGCCGTCGCGATACTTCCGTTCATGGAACAAACCGCTCTTTATTCGCAATTGGAAACTGGTATTCTAGCACTTGGGGCCCCGTTGGGAACACCTGGCGTAATGCGAAGAGCCAAAGGGGGCTCGTGGCCAAGCAACGGCCCGCTTGGTCCTTTCACCATTTCAGGTTCAGGTGGAAGCTCAACGGCCGCAACCATCGTTCCGGGCGGGGATACCAAACTGTCTGTTTACAAATGTCCATCATCTGTGTTGCCCGATATCTGTCCTTTAACATGGACTATCCCGGGTGCAACGAGTAGCTCAATACACCATACGAATCAGTTTTCAGCGGGTTACGCTACCAATGATTATAAGGGAGCGGGCGGTAGTAACCGTGGCGACTTCGGTGTTCTTCACAAGCTTTCTGAGAATCGTAGTAACACCCGGATTGCAGATATCACCGACGGAACGAGCAATACGACGTTGATTACCGAATCGACCTACCTAACGGGAAATGGCAATCCAACAACTTTGAATCCGACGACATTCGAAGATTGGCCAATTTGGTTTGGTGGACCCAACACGGACGAGTCCGTTCGTACCAATGGTCGCTTCAGTGCACCGATTAACGCGCAAACCAACCCTAGCAGGATGGTGCGCGCGATCAATGACGACTCTGCCTTCAGTTATCACACCGGGGGCGCTCAGTTCGTATTCGCCGACGGTTCCGTTCACTTTGTTAGCGAGGCTGTGGCACAACAAACGTACAGCGATTTGAACGATAAAAGTGACGGTAGAGTTCTCGGACAATGGGAATAATTCGTGCCCGACGTGGATGCAAAAGATAGGCTAGAGAAAGGGTGGAAAGAACGAGAATGAGTCATAGTGTCAGAGCAATTTTACCAGCGGTATTGGGGTTAGTTTTCTGCATTGGCTGCGGCAGCGGTTCGGATTATCCAGTCGCAGCGGTGAGTGGAACCGTCACTTGCGATGGGAAAGCCGTACCCAGTGCGTGGCTGTACTTCGAACCTCTGCCAGGGTCGGGCGAAGG
Source organism: Pirellulales bacterium (assembly GCA_038219625.1). Taxonomy (GTDB): domain Bacteria; phylum Planctomycetota; class Planctomycetia; order Pirellulales; family Pirellulaceae; genus JBKCUI01. Next base: position 6,389 of record JBBRJI010000162.1, read on the forward strand.
CGCCTCTGCGCTGGTGGGAAAGCAGGGTTTCGGTATTGCCAACGAAAAAGGGCAGTTCGTAATCACAACCTACAACTCTGACGATGGGGCAGTGATCGGCAATCACAAAGTTCATGTAATGCCTCCCAAGAGTGACGTCGTTCCTGGATTCAAGTGCCCTTGTGAATTTGATTCGGAGAAAGAGCCCATTTTGGTCGAGGTCAAGAAAGGTAAGAATTTGTTTGATCTAACTTTGCCAGTTAAGAAGAACGCATCGCAGACGAAGCCGCTGACGCTAGATGAGAAGGAAGCATTGCAAGAAGCACAGCAGGAAGAGCTAGCGGCTAAAGCAAACGCTAATGCTAAATCAAAGTAAGTTAAGATCGAGACCTTTTTCTAGTGGGCATATCCAACCGTTCTAAGCCAAGCGATGCTGATGGAAACATCCCGCCAGCATCGCTTTTTCGTTTGACAACTCAAATTTTTTCGTCGGTGGACAATGCAAGCGTCACACTGTTCCGGATTGGCTTCGGTGCGATGTTTTCGTGGTGGGCTTGGGATTACCTCGCGACAGGGCGAGTGCAATCGATTTACGTTGAGCCGAGTTTTCATTTTTCGTACAAAGTTTTCGACTGGGTACAACCACTCCAGGCCAATGGAATGATCGCGGTCTTTTTGGCGATCGTCGCGTTGGGCCTGCTTGTCTGCGCCGGTGTTTTCTACCGATGGTCATCGCTCTTGTTAGCGCTGACTTTTACCTACGTCTTTTTGTTAGAGAAGACGAATTACCAGAATCACTACTACCTGATGATCCTGATTGCTTGGTGGATGCCTTGGCTGCCGCTGGCGAAGAACGTATCGTATGATGCCACGCGTTTTCCCGCGACGATGGAATCTACGACAATGGCATGGGTACTCTGGATTCTTCGATTCCATATCGCCCTCCCGTACGTTTTTGGTGGTTTGGCCAAGTTGCACGGAGATTGGCTTGCGGGTGAGCCGATGCGACAGATCCTAGCTTCTCAGACTCAGATGCCGCTCGTGGGACAATACCTCAGCAACGAGCCGATGGTCATGCTCTTTGTGTGGGGAGGACTTTTGTTCGATCTTGGGATCGTGCCTCTCTTGCTATATCGCAAGACTCGGACTGTTGCGTATCTGATCTGCGTGGCTTTTCATTTGACCAACTCGGTGTTGTTTACTATTCATGTCTTTCCTTGGTTTATGATTTTTGCCACAACTCTGTTTTTTGAGCCGGATTGGCCGCGAAAAATCTTGGGAGGATCTCCGATTGCTTTCAAGTCAAGTGTACAGACGCGATGGAGTGATTTTTCAGCTCAACGCAAGTTTGGGTTAGGCATTACCCTGGCTTACTGCCTGTTCCACTGTGGTTGGCCTTTCCGTCACCTTCTGAGTGAAGGAGATGCAAGTTGGACCGAAAGGGGACATATGTTTTCGTGGCGAATGATGCTAAGGGGTAAAACCGCAGGCGTTCGCTACTTTGTCACGGATCGTACCAGCAACGAAACCTATACTCCTAATCTGCGTGGAATCATCAACGTCGACCAAGCGAATCGCTTTACGCGCGACCCCGAGATGATCTGGCAGTTGGCTCAACACCTAGCCAGGGAACATAAAGCGAGAACGGGTCGCACACCGCGCGTACAAGCGTTTGTGCTCGCGTCGCTCAACGGTCGGAAGCCTCAGTTGTTTATTGATCCAGAGATCGATCTGGCAGCCGAGCCGAAATTCGCTCGCCATCGTTCCTGGATTCTCCCGCTGAAAGAGCCTCTTCGTTCGAGTCCCTGGAAGCTTCCGCTTGGGGAATGGGAGAAGCATATCGAGATGCCGAAACTGCCGGTAGTCAATTCTCGCACTCCAAGGTAGTCTTTCAGAGGACGATGCGATCAAGGCTTTTGGTAGGGCGCTATTCCCAGCTCGACGCGTTTCAAACGGACCAAGACAGTAGAGCAGCTAAGTTCTTTGGCTATCTGGGCATCGGATATTACCCCCATTTTGTTGACGATCTCATCGGTCCATTTGAGGCTGCTGCGGCGCATCGATGGAATCCCAAATTCGAGTCGCTTTTGTGCAACAAATTGGTAAGAAAGCCCCAACTCCAAGGCTAGCTCGTCGTCGGGAACCGTCCCCAAGCGTTTGAGTATCTCAGGTTTCCATTTGAATGCTGCTGACGACTTGAAAGGTGGGATGTCAAGTTCCATTCGTTTACGCGCCACCAGTCCAGGCGATATTCCTAGTTCCTTTGCCAAAACCGTGTCTAACATGGTACCAAGCTGTTTCAATTCGCTTTTCTTCCAACGCCTGGCGTTTTGAGGACAAGGCTTGATACCAAGTGCTTCGCGTTTGACGGTTACGCTGCGCTGTGGAACTTCCCAACGCCTCGCCAACTCATGGTCTGGTTGCGTGCCTAGTTGAGCCACACGATCTTGTGTCCAACGTATTGTTCCTTGGCGATCAAATGGAGCGATCCCAAGAGTTCGCCGTCGATGAAAGACTTGCTGCGGTGGAATTTTTAGTTTTCGCCCAAGAGCCCCATCCGACATAGTTCCGAGCAAGACAGATTCCGGTTCCGTCCACGTATGCTCTGTAGGAACAACATATTCAGCCAATGGAATGCCATGCAGCGCGCGGTATAGTCGCACATCCATTCTTCGTACATTGTATTCATCGGAAAGTTGTTTATCAGGAACTTTGCCGATCCATTGGATCAATTCCGCGGGAAGCTCAGGCTCTGCGTCCATCTCGTCTTTTCCGAACGACGGAATCCGCATTTCGATCCGTTTGATTTTGACCGCAAGGTGTGAAATCCCATATTCGCGGGCCAGACTGCCGTCTAGAATTTCACCCAGCAAATTGACCATCTTTTTGGTCCAATCGATTTCGCGATTCACGATGAAAGGTTCTATTCCCAACTTCCGTCGGGCATTAGTCACCACATTGTTTGAAACTCCCCATCGCTTGGCAAGAAACGTATCCGATGATTTCCCTAAGCTGGCGATTCGTCCCTGGGTTAGTTTCAACCTCCGTATTGTCTTAGACGATTTGGGATTCTCCGGCATCACATGTGCATCGATCCCCAGTTCGATTCGACGTTGGCGAACCCAATAGACATCGATCCCCCATAGTTTCGCTAACTCGGTATCCGGCATGGATCCGAGTTGCTTTTGCATTTTCTTGGTCCAGACGATGTCCTCTGCTTTTCTACGGTGGAAACGTTGCCCCAAATTTCTGCGGCGAGCAGCGATGGATCTAGGCGAAATTCCTAATCGGTGCCCGATGATTGAATCGGACTCCGTTCCCAAGAGTTGGTCGATTTCATCAGTCCATTCGACTTCGCGATAAGCCAACAAC
>JBBRJI010000163.1:0-9699 GCA_038219625.1 Pirellulales bacterium
GGTGAAACGCATGGTATATCCCAGCGTCAACTCTTTTCCAGTCGTGCATCGGCATCAAATATCCCCTTTGTTTTTTTCTTATTCTACACGCTGTCGGCTGAACGAGAAAGCTCTCCGCAGTTGGCCTGCTGCGATTCATCGGAGCTTTGAGATTGCTGGGAGACTACTTTCCGCCCACAACACCACTCTTTAGATTTTCTCTCAAGAAGTCGAAGGTCCCCTTACCGTGAATCGTGTGCGGACCGGCGAACCACTCGATCCTGCATCGATCCGGTAGACCTAGCTTCGCCGAGTAAAGTCGATTAACCTTAGCAAACTCCAATCCCACGCGCTCGTCCGGAGCTACACCGTCAAAATGCCCTCGCTCCACCATAAATGGACGCGGAGCAATCAATGCGGCCATCTCCGCATAATTGAAATGATTGCCTAATCCAAATTCGAAGATCTCATACTCGTTCGTCCAAACATAACTGTAGGGACTGGTCGTGCTCGCGTTCTTCCAAACCCAATCGTTGAAGTCGGCAGAACAAATCGACAAACAATATTCGGGTACCAATGCTGGAATACGCATGGCGCTCTTGCCGCCATAGGAGAGTCCGTAGAACGCAATGCGTTTCGGATCGACCTCGTCCCGTTCGCCAAGCCACCGAACAATTTGTCGATGTTGTGCCACGATGGTTGAAAACAGCGTTTTGCCGAGCGGATTGCTCTTGCGTTGCAAGCTGCGAAAGCGATCTTGAAACAAATATAAGTTCTGGGGAGCAAAAACCACATAGCCTTGTTCCACCAATTGCCTCGACACATCGTGATACGCTGGATGGTCCCCCACAATCGTATCGCTGGGACGACCTTCGAGTCCGTGCTGAAAAACGACACACGGACGATTTTTCACAGGCTGTCCGTCGCGAGGGATGAGCAAAGTTCCATACGCGATGACATCGTCATGGACGTCCAAGACCACTTCGTAGCCAAGCCACTTGGGCTCGTCGTAAATTAATCTCGTGCGAGGCCTCAATGCAATCGCCTCCCATTCCCAATCGCCAATCGTCTCGCTACGAAAGAACTCGCGGTAGGGCTTGATGGTTTCACCGAACGTCTCAGGTGACTTCGTATCGAGCTTTCGCCAATACTGTTCGCGTTCTGTGGCAGAACGTTCTAGAATCGCTTGCTGAAATCGATTCCATTTCGAAAGGGTGTCGGTGCGTCGCTTTTCCTCCGAAGCTACGAAACGTCCCTTCCAAGGTAGCGGACGCAATGGCTTAACCGAACCCGGCGTTTCGTTGATGCCCAGCGACTTCAAGCTCAATTGAATCGCTTGACTGCTGGTCTCGTGGTTTTTGGCATTTGCGTCCGATGGTTTGACGAATTGGATCCGCGAACCAAGTTCCCATGGACCAAGCAATTTTTCTGTGAGTTGCCATTCTTTTTGGGCTTGATCCACCGATGGGCCAACCAGCGCTCCTGGAGCACCACCGTCACCGGCAATGTCAACCGATGGTCCCGGTACAGCATCGATAATCAGCGATCGAGGAGCAACCATTGCAGCCAACTGGGCATCCCCAAAATGGTTCAGCAGGCCATGCACGTTGCGATGGATCGGCTCCGACCATATGCGTTCGCGCGGACCAAAGTGACCTGATACGCAAGCTGCTTGAATGCGAGTATCAACCGCCGCCGCGTATAACGCCAGGCATCCTCCCTCACCCCAGCCTGCAACCAAAGTGGGACGGTCGCCATACGTTTTTTGCAACGCATCGAAAGCCGCTGAGATTTCTTGCACTTGATAACCGATCACATGCCGACCGAGTACAAAGGCAGAGCGGTAAAGGAATTCCTGATCCGTAAGTTTGGATCGACCGTTGCGCGCCTCACGATGCCTACGAATCGTTTCTGGGACCACGACAACGCCACCGCAGGCTGCCAGTTCCAACGCAACCGACGATGACGTTTCATCGTAGCCACAGAGGTGTTCCGGCGTATGACCTGCATCAGGCACCAAAACAGCTTGAAAACGAACTTCTCCATTGGGAACAACGAGTAAGCCAGTGGCATCGACGCCATCGAAAACAGGCCAACGTACCGAGTAGATCTTGCAGGCTTCATTGATTGCGACCCATTTGAAGTCACCGCTATTGGGCGAAGCGACAGACTGAATAGTGAAGGAATCGCATTTGACTCGGTCATCTATCATCCCGATGCGCATTCTTAGTTCGTCACGAAGCGGTTGAATCGCGGCTTCGTAAGCCACATTGTCTTTATCTCCGAGGGCAACCTCTTTCGGCTTCGGCCATAACGCCATGCGCGTTTGAACCGACCGATCCAATTCCTTGAGAAGGAACCGATCGACTCCGTTGACCAACTCGGAGGCAATGTCACCCTGAAGGTCGAGGACCGAAGTGCCCATCAGCGTCTTGGCAGTTGTAGCCTCTTGCGAGTTTCCACTGGGCGTGAAACCGCTAAAGAAATTCAAGACCAGAACAACACAAAGCGACAAATCGGAACGGACTTTCATGGCAATACTCATTTCAAAGCGACATCAAGAGTGACAGGCTTCTTATCATAGCCTTGACGTAGCTGTCAGATATGGCCCCGCCGGTTGGAAACCGACGGTAGCCAAAACTATGTCGATATGAAACGACAAAATTTGCGAGGAACAAAAACGGACGTGAAAATACTTCTTAGATTCGATCGCAATAGCAAATTTTTAACAGCCTAGAAAAGCCCCCGACCAACCTGAGAGGCCAGATCGCAGAACGGAACAAAACTCGCATCAACGCATTTTTCGCAAACTGCTATTTCGTCGCACAGCCCAGGCAGGGCCTGCAAGTCAGTGGGTTCCAAGGCAGAGCCCTGGAACCAGTCGGTGGTGTTCGCCGAGAAGCGTCAATAATTGAACGGCATTGCGTCTAACGGCGGAGCCAACTTGCCGAATCCCCATTTAGCATAGGCGATGCAAGCAACGTTGTGTTTGGCGTGCCGGTGTTCGTCGCCCCATTTTGCGGTACGTTTTGACCGCCGACCCCTTGGTTCGCTAGTAAGAGATTGTCGCGTCCTTGCGGGGTGGTCGGATCGGACAGGTGGGCAAAAGACATATCCAACATCGATTGCAGTCGCTTCACCTCGGGATTGTTCGTATTGGATGCTATCAAGCGGCCTAGTGTCATCCGAGCCGGAACCAGTTCGCCAATCCGATGCTGTGCATGGACCAATTGAATTTGTTTGTCGATTCGATCGCTCGGCATCCGTTCGGATGCCATAGCGAGGGCCTCGGCGGCTTCTATCCCCCGATCCAAGTCGGCCAAGGCCATGCCGCGAATTAACAGCACCTCGGGATCTGTACTGGCTGTGGCATGCAAATCGGTCATCCGATCCAAAGCCGCGAGCGAACGTTGCGGTCGGCCTGTGTGACGATAGATTTCGGCGACCGAAAGTTGCACTCGGGAATAATCGCTTCGAATCAACAGGGCGCGATGGTAGCATTCTAACGCAGCCGGCCAATCGCGTTCCGATTGATGCGTGTCCCCAAGCAATGCCCATGCTTCGGCATGACTTCGATTGGCGGAAAGAACACCCAACGCATACTCTCTGGCCGCTTTCCGATCTCCCATATCCAGATTCATTTCGCCGAGTCGGACCGCGTATTCAGGATTTCGGCCAGATAAGCGAACTGCTTCTCGCATGTGTTCGATGGCTCGCTGGCGGTCTCCTCGCTGCCAAAGCGTTGTCGCGTACCCCCAATGCGCGCGTTCGTCCAACGGAGAATTCCGTAAGGCTTCCGAGAAGAGCATTTCCGCATCCTGTTGTCGCGAGCGCTGCATCGCGTCTGCACCTCGCAACGACAATTGACGTGCTGCCACCAGTTGCGAGTTGGATTTTTGTTGAACAAAACTTCGACAGCCTAGGCCCGTAACGCCCATTGCGAATGCGAATACCCAAAACAAAACAATGCCCAGGCTTGCCCCAGGACGTCGGTGTTTTAGGTTGAAATGACGCATCTTAATTAGCTGTCCATGAATCCATCCTGCAGCTCGCGCGCAGCGATTGCGCACTTTCCCAAGAAACTAATACCAAATCCTTACGTTTGCTCTCAAGATAAGCGGGGTAGTTTACTGGTTTTGCTAGCGTTAAGGCTTACCTGCGTCCAGTCACCAGTCCACTCAGTGCTGACCACGTCGTGGACACAGCCGAGCACATTCGTTCCGAGGTTCCCCATTGGCCGCCCCAGGCGGGCAAGATCAATATAGTAATGATGAACGCGCCCAACATTGCAACCGGCAGCGTTGGATCGGTTTGACCGATAGCTGCTACCTGTCTGGCTCGGCCTGAAAGTGGAGCTTTTCGCATTTTTGGCGGCGTAAGCTCTTCGAGTTGCTTAAACTCAAGATCGACTTGATTCGATTGACCTATCCACTTGTTAGTGCATAACACACTCCAAAGCATCTCTTGATAAAGAAGTTTGAATTTGCTCCCAACAGCAACTTTCTTTGCGATTGCTATCGGCACCCGGATAAAAAAGCTGTCTCGGCTCAATTCCAAAACTTCGACTTGAAAGCATCGCATTCCTAAACGAAGGGATCCTCGGTTGTTGCCAGCGCTTACTTTGCATCGATAGGAAGGTGTTGCATCAATCATGCTTGATCACTGTGTTTTAGGGTCGCTTGGAGACTACGTACGTTGGCAGAGATACCCGCCACTTTCAAGTGTGGGTGTCAATCTTGAGCCAAATCCGAAACGGCTGCAATTTTCGCAAAGAAAACGGAATGGAATAGGAAAGCGATGCGGCCTAGCATAATTGAATCGCTTACGTAGCCACTTCCAGTTCTGCGGCTCCTGCCTGCTAGTTGCTCTTTCCTGACGATCCGGTCTATCCCGGTCGATCCTAATGCATGTACGGAAGCAATTGTGCCAGCAATGCCGGTATTGCATGCAAAAAAGGAAGTTCAGTGCAACATCAAGTTTCCCCGATAAACTCCGATCTCAGGAGCCGTGCTTTGTTTCGGCATGGATCGTCGCACAGGCCAGGAGCTTGGTCTCGGTTCGCGTTCGTGACCTTAGTTTTGGTTAGCCCGTGCTTCGTTCAGGCCCAAGTGCCTGGCATCTGCACACAGCCAGACGGTTTTTCATGGCCAATGAACAAAGATCCCAATGCCGGAGTGCCGTCGCAAGCAGGATTCACGGACACTTCCGAGCGACTCGATTCAACGAATCGGATGCAGCGCAACAGTACAGTTCAGCATCCATTGGACACGGCTGCATTAAAGGCGTTCTTGAATCGGACGGATCCCAGGGATGCAAATGCAACGAAACCAACTGGAAATCGCTACTCGCCCCATTCGGTCCACGCGCCCATTCCACCGCTGCCTGCAGCCAGGACTGTTTATCCAGGCAAAACGCTTGCCAACGTAAGCCGTCGAACTCGGCTCGACGAGGATGATGACCTGCTCACTCCACCACCGAACAAAAACGATGATTTGCTCATTCCATCGACTGCGCCCGATGCGACCAGCGATCCACTATCAAGCATGGGGCCAGATCTGGCCAACGAGCAACCCAGAGCCCACCAAACAATCCCAGTACCAGCCAATGGCCAAGCCGCCATCGACCCGCACTTAGAGGTGTTCGCAAATGAAAAGTACCCTTCTGCATTAACCTGTTCAAAATGCCATCAGAAAATCTATGACGAATGGCGAGTTAGCGGCCACGCCTATGCTGCTGTCTCACCTATGTTCCAACGCTTCGAACAGGCAGTCGCTGAATTGGTACGAGGTACCTCGGGTACTTTTTGCGTCCGGTGCCATGCTCCGGTAGCAACTCAGACAAACCACCCCCGTGAAGCCCCTATTTTCTCCGGTCCAGCCGTATTTCGAGAGGGAATCACCTGCATCGCGTGCCATCGCGTGGTCGAACGCTACGGACGTGTCAACGGGGAACGTCGCATCGAAACGGGCAGCCCTTACGATCCCGTGGTTGGTAGTTGGGGTGGCGATGGTGTCGCAGCCGTAATTGCAGATGCCGAGAACTATAAAGTCAAAATAGATCCGAACGACAAACGTCCACTCCAACCCATTCACAATGGAGCCATTCGGTTCGAACAGCTCTCGGACAGCTCTTTCTGCGCGGGCTGCCATCAAGTGGTCGTGCAACCTGGTATCGCACTGGAAGTGGTCTACCAACAGTATCGCTCCGGTCCAGCTTGCAAAAAGGGTGTCTCGTGCCAGGACTGTCATATGGGAGCAGTCCCTGGCAAACCCAACGGGTACACCTACGGCGCGGCCGCCGAGGTCAATGGAAAAGCCATAAATACCAACCGCAAACATTCCAACCACATTTTCCACGGTCCAAGCTATCCACTAGCGCATTCCGGTATTTTTCCTCACAATGAGAAATCACTTCGCTGGACCCCTGAGCATTGGTTGGAATTCGACCATCGACAAGGCTGGGGAACGGATGCCTTCGAAAATGCAATCGCTCGTGGCCAACTTCCAAACTTCTTTCCTCCCGCTTGGTCATCCGCCCAAGAACGTCGCGATGCGCGTAAAGTTGTCGATGAAAATGAAAAACTGATCGCCATCAAACGCGATTCTGCAACGCAAGTTTTAGAAAACGGTGGGCGCATTGATGGGCCTTTCTTCGATTTGGAACCTCGTGCAGGTCATGATCTCAAGCTTCGCTACGTGATCAGCAACACCAGCGAAGGGCATAACATGCCGAGCGGTTCGTTGGGTGCTCAACCACAACTTTGGCTAAACACAGTCTTGATCGGTCCAGACGGATCGCATTTGTGGGAGTCAGGGCATTTGGACACCAATGGTGACCTTTGCGATTGGCACTCGCTGGACGTCCGGTCTAGCCGATTTCAACGCGATAGACAATTGGTCAATTTTCAAACCAAATTTTTGATCACCAACGTCAAAGGGACCGAGCGCGAGATGTACTTGCCGGTCAATGTCGATATCGATCCGCTCCCGTTCTTCCGTCCGGGTACAGTTCCGTATACCGTACTGAACCATCCTCCCTTCATACGCATGGAAGCTCATAGCATAGCCCCGTTGGACTCGCGTACCGCTCATTACACGATTCCTGGTGATTTGCTTCGCACGCGAGGCAAATATCGATTGAGTGTCCGACTGAGAAGCCGAGTGGAACCTGCTTACTTCCTGTTGTTTTGCCAAGGCACACCGGAGATGCAGCGCTCGCTGATCGAAGGTATCATTGATGTTCATCCGTATTCCACCGAATTCGTGGTGCGTTGAGGTGCGAATACAAAAAGCAACTCCTTCTCGAAACAGTTTCGGTCGCATGGATGGCATGCAGCGATGGATCCCCATCGCGTGGCTGTTGCTTGGGCTATTGCTAGGCGTTGCTGGACTCGTTCAAGGTCAGCACGCAGACGCCCCTTACAACTCAATTCCAGCCCGATCGTTTGCCATCTTAAAGCCTATCAACCTAGTGCCGTCGGATGCAAACCAAAACGCCCAACAACCCTATGGGCGGATCCTCCCGATTGCGCCGCCAGCGACAAAAGTGTCTGGCAACCCGGATGCAAAAATGGGTGCCGTTCGAAAACTGCCGGCTTTGCCGGTTACGAAGCTTAGAACCCCCCAGCAGGAGTTTTTAGAAGACTTTCCCGATCGAGACGCCAAGGATTCACTATTGCCTCCGCAAGAAAAGCCTCAGGACGCGCAAGCAGAACTTCCTCTGACCAATCCAACACCTTCGGATGAGAACCTGCCCGAAGAGAGCCTGCTCAAACAACGTGAGAAATCCGTCATGCCCTATCCCGCACCGGATTTTTCCAAGCCTGCGGAACCCGTTGTGCCGTTACCAACCCCGCGAGCGCCACGCGACTTTAACGGCTTCGAACCCGAATCACCAGGCGATGGGAACCTACCGGAACCAAGACGATTATTCCCATTGCCAAAGATCGATAAGCCCGCGCCTCCGTCGCTGAGTCCATCGCTGAGTCCAACATTTCAAAATCCAGAATCCTTCCATTCTGTAGGTCCTCCCCATTCGCTGGGTGGAACCTATTTTGCCTCGCCGCAATTTCAGTCGTTGCTCAACCCTAGCCCGTCCGCAGGAAGGTTAAATCCCGCAGGTAACACCAGTTGGTTACAAAATTCGCAGCCTCGAACACTTAACAACCCATCTCTACAGCGTGAGTCTTTACCCCTGAAGGAACGACTCGATGCCAAGCGTTGGCAACTACAGCATGCTCGCCAACTCGTAACATCCAATAGCAGTACTCCTGTCACGGCCGATCAGACCTGCCTCGTCCCTTACCAACCAGACGATTTTGCGCCCGTTCCCTACGTTGCACAACCGCTGGATCCACAGCGAGAAATGGAAACATACTACGGAAAAGTGGCGATCGATACGCAGCGTCCTTGGGTGGAATGGTGGCGGCCTTTCTACACCGGTGGGATGTACGAGCCTGGCGTTCCTGTCCTCAGCGATGTCAACTTACTGACACCCGCGTTCCTAGTCTATGGCGACTATCGATCGGGGGTCGGTATCCATCGCAACAATGGCCAACCGGCTCGCAGCTTAGCTCACCGATTGAACTTGGATATGGACCTTCGATTGACGGGTACCGAACGCTTCCATTTATTTACGGGTCCGCTAGACCATAATGGTCGGTTTACCCGAATTGATTTCAGTGACAACAAAATAAAGATAGAAGAAGAACTCGACTTTCAACTGGACACGGCCTTCTTTGAAGGGGACCTTGGTGCTATCACCGGCAGTTGGCTGGGTGACGATGCGCCATTCGATTTGCCATTCACCTGCGGGTTGGTTCCACTCCTTTATCAAAACGGGATATGGATGGAGGATGCAATCGCTGGTTTTGCGGTGGGAGCCCCATGGAAACACAGTCGCGCCCTCAATTGGGCCAATTACGAAGCCACCTTCTTTGCGGGCTTCAATCAAGTCACCAGCCCCGCATTCAACAACGACAACAACGCGGCCGCTGTGTACGGGACCGCTTGGTTTGTCGAAGCCTACAATGGATACATCGAAGCGGACTACGCTTTCTTGGATGACCTCGACAAACTAGATCGTTCGTACCACAACGCTGCCATCGCCTACACGCGTCGCTACTTCGGTCGCATCTCCAACTCGATTCGATTGATTGGTAACATCGGCCAATCGGGGCCAGCCATCAATCGCTCCGCAGACGGTGCATTGCTTTTGTTTGAGAATAGTCTTATCTCGGAACATCCAAACACCTTCGTTCCGTACTGGAATTGTTTCGTCGGGAGCGGACGTCCTCAAAGTGTGGCTCGAGCGCAAAATGCTGGCGGTATCCTTCGCAACACTGGCATCAATTTTGAGACCGATGCATTGACCGGTTACCCGACGCTCAACGCCACGGCTTCGAACTCGTATGGCGGGGCGGTCGGACTCAATATTCTGAGCGCCGACTTTCGCAAGCAACTGGTCTTTGAGTTTGCTGCCTTGGACACCTATGGCAACCCAGCCCTCAGCTCAGCCGCCGGCCCTGAGTACGCTGTCGGAACACGCTATCAGACGGCTCTGAACAATCGGCTCATCTGGCGAGTCGACTTAATGAACGGTTGGTTTGACAACGCTCCCGACATCTACGGCACCCGATCCGAAATACGTTGGAAGTTTTAGGATGTTTCGATATTTCTTTCTGATTTATATCGAGTCTTTTTCGTTCCGAACAAAAATAGA
>JBBRJI010000164.1:0-9686 GCA_038219625.1 Pirellulales bacterium
AGTCGGGCTCATCGCAACACTGAACACGATAACAGCGTTGTAAACTCTAAATTTTTTGCGCATCGTCAACTCAACTTCGTTTGGATAAACAGAAAAACATAAGCGACCACGGATCCGACGCACGCCTTCGGAATTTTCACGGGACTGATTATGGCTTCTTGCAATCCAAGATGCTATAAGATCGAACCAGAATTCAAGACAACTCAGTTCGTTTGGCTAATCTCAACCGAATCGGCCCTTTGAGCGTTTCGATTTTCCTCTCGTCGATATCGACGACCTCGCCGTTTTGTGTGACTTCAATCGCCCCGTCGCGGACCATGTCGGAAGCGACTTCACGGACCGTGGTCATCAGCTCCCGCCATTTTGAGCCAAAAGTACGACCAATGTCGGACGGGCAAATGCTCTCACCCGACTTCATCATCAGCAAATTGCGGAGAATTTCATCTCGAATATCCTTGCTGCTGGGTTCCTCGTGTTCGTTCCATCGCGTCTTCATAGGATTCTCACTATCGATTTTTCACTATTATTTATTGGCATCCAGCTATTTATTGGCATCCAGCGCGTCGTTGAGTCCATTTCCGGATAGAAACGAGACAGCGGCTCGGACTACGGAGGAATTACTCATCAGGAAGGAGTGAACGACCGGTACCGATGCAATCTCTGCCATCCCATCTAACGCAGCTTCTTCGACGGTAACGACTCCATCACTTGGGCCGCTGAGCAAAGGATTCTGAATTGAATTTTTGGAAATATCGCCAGCGACTACGGCGAAGGGACACGGTGGTGTACCGAGTCCGCTGCGAAACTGATCCCACGATGGCCCAAGTTGCATCCCAGAGTTTCCCGTGACGGTTTCAAAGAGCCCCAATCGCGACAATTTCGCTGCGAACGACGAGCCTTGATTGGGAGGCCCTAGCATTACAACACGATTCATTCGCGGTAGTACTTTTTTTGGATCACCGTTTCGTTGCCATTCACCGATGGCTTGGCGAAAAACGATATTTCCAAGACTATGACCAACCATGCTGATGCGTGGCTGGCCTGGTAAATGCTCGACCAATTCACGCAACGCGGCGGAATGGACCGAGATTGGATCGCGAGTACTGGCGTAGGAAAAAGAGATAGAAGTTCTTTTTTTTGCGACATCCGGCTGCAAAATCATCAGGTCGCGGTCCACCCGAGCTAACTCTTTCTCAATGGGATCCATGCTGCTGGCGGTTCGCATCAACCCGTGAAGCAAAAGAACGACTTCGGTTGGATTTGACTCGACCTGGTTTGATGCCGTGACTCGATTTAGCTCATCGAGCATCGCTTGCCGTCCTCCCCAGGCCCTTCGCACCGAATTGGGGTCGAGCAATCGCCAGTGATCAAGCGTGCTATTGTATTGAATTCGCCAACCCTGCCACCAACGGTAATCGGTCCAAAATTGTTTGCCACCGAGAGTTGGTAAAGGTAAGTTCCAAGGCTTTGCATTGTCTTTCATGTCAACAGGCTCGTCGTCATTGCTGGAACCAACTCGCAGCGGATTACCGACCTCGTTGGCAACGATTTGCCTGGCGCGTGCAACTTGAAAGGAACCGATACCGAGCATCGTCGCCGCCAATAATAATACGCAATGAGCACTCCTTCGCACAACCGATCGAACCATCATAACTATCCCTCCGGTGGAATACTGCGACCGTGCGGATCCAGCGTGGATAGCCCGGTTTCCACATCTAGCTTGCCACGTAACGATGAATTTGTAAAGTGCTCCAGGGACTCCGCTTGCGCATGCAACCTAGCGTCGCTGGCATTAACCTCAACGGACAAGTACTGCTCCCACAATCGGTGAGAACGAATCAAGTTTTGGGCTACACGATGTCCTTCGCTCGTGAGCGTTACCGACGTTTGGGTCATGGATACCCAATCCTCTCGAACTAAATCGGACGCAACCGAAGTCAGTTTTTTAAGGCTTATTTTAAGTTGGTTTGCGATGTCTCGCATTGGAAGTGCCTCGCTTTTGGCAGCAGTATCCGCATGAATCGTTCGCTCCGATTGGCGATATAACAATGCCAAAATATCCTCACCTACGATTTTTCGAGCAACCGTGCGTTGCTCTAGCAATCGAATGAGCACTCCAGCCTTGGGGCTCGCCACCACCGCCAAAACCAAAAAAAGGCCGCTCGTCACCGCCATCATCGCGGCGGAATTGACCGATCGAAATCCAAAGGCAACCGGAACCGTTATCGCCAGCAAATGCCCCGAAATGGCTGACGCGGATCCAAGCACGATGCTCAACAGAATCATGGTCTCCAACCGTCTGCTCAACAGAAACGCAGTGGAGGCTGGGACAACTAACATGGCGACGACCAAAATATTTCCAACAGCCTCAAAACTTGCGATGCAAGTCACAGCCACCAACGACGCCAACACATAATGAAACAACGTAGGCGAAATGCCTTGTGCCTGGGAAAGCAGCGGGTCAAACGTCGAAACTTGCCATTGCTTGAAAAAGACCGCAATGCAAATGGCATTGAGCATACCAACGAGACTGATGGTGATCACCACTCGAGGAACGGCACCAATGGGAGTTGCTACGGTGTCCAAGATAATCGTCTCGAGATTGCCGTAGAGCACACACGACGGGTCCAAGTCGATTTTGTCTCCTGCCCGCACCATCATGATGAGGCCAACCGCGAACAGCGATGTAAACACTACTCCGATGGCGGCGCTTTCTTCCACTTTGCCATATTTCCGAATCAACTCGGTCAACCATACAGTCAGTAGCCCCATGCTGGCCGCACCGATCAAGACAACAACGGATCCCCGCGTCCCGCTAAACAAGAAGGCGGCCGCAATGCCAGGCAAAACCGAATGGCTAATCGCGTCACCCATCAAACTAAGTCGACGTAAAACCAGAAAATTACCAAGCAATGAAGCCGCAATCGCGCACAACGCGCCTGCAACGATGATCCAACCATCGACGGTCCAATCCCAATTGACCCCACTGGCTAACTTCTGCATCAGCTCGTTGCTTGTCGTTCTTACTGGTAGTTTTCATTTTGCCGGTTGCATAACTACCCAAAGGATACCTATTTTTTATCCATTTGCGCAAGCTCATCGCCAAAATCAAGAACGGGTTCGGATTCGGCCAATGGATCTGCCGCTACCTCAACGGCCTGAACCGGGGCCTTTTTGGGTGCTTTCTTGGGACGTCCCATCATTGCAACCGTGATCGTTGCCCCGATCAAACCGACCATAAAGAGAATCCAAATATAGGGAAGCAACTCGTACATGACGGCCTAACAAGACTTGGTTTCGGAATGACAATGGTTTTACCCAACTCCTTAAGGGTAATTTGCAGGTTAGGTGTACACAAGTTTTGACCCGGTTTAAGTTTGCGAGAAGTCGCCCTTTCCCGAAAAACCCGGAAAATAGCTCGACCACATCCCTGCAAAACCTGAGTTTCGCATATTTTCTGAACGCAGGATCGCTTGCGGACTGGAAGGAAGGGAAGGCCTTGCTACCATGCTATGTCGGCACACCCAAACAAATATTTTCCAAAAATCGACTCCAAGGACCCAACTGATGGACGACGCTGCTGTTTCTGAACTCTTTGAATTGAAGACCGCGATTCGTAAACAGGCTCACGAAAACCGACGCGCCCAACTGGAAAAAGATGCGGTATCCGCCAAAATAGTCGATCGATTCATGGAGCTACAGGAATACCATTCGGCAAAGACCGTCATGTTTTATGTGGATGTTCGGGACGAAGTGCGAACTCGACAGGCACTACCCTCCGCTCTCGCTAGCGGAAAACGCATCGTGGTCCCCTACTGCCTCGATGGCGAACTGGAGCTGTTCTGGCTAGAAAACATGGAGGAATTGGAATTGGGAATGTACCGCATTCTGGAGCCAAAAAACGAACTCCGGACCGTGGCATCCAAACACCTCCAACCCACCGATCTCGATTTAGTCATGGTTCCTGGAGTTGCATTTGACCGAAATGGCGGACGAACCGGCCACGGAAAAGGTTACTACGACAAACTCCTACAACACGCCAGACTCGACGCTCCCCTGATCGCTCTGGCCTTTGAGTGCCAGATGTTTGAGAAAATCCCAGCCGAAAGCCATGACATCTACATGGACAAAATTATTACCGAGAACGAGGTCTACACCGGCAAAGGCCGATAGCTCAATCAACACACATTTCTTGACCCCAGTCGTAGCTGAATTCGTGAGAATTCAAAACTGCCCGGATTACAAAAGGAAGACATTCAAATGGTTCGAACCGCTAGCACCATGCTCCCATTGGGGACACAGGCGCCCGATTTCACACTGACGAATACCGATGGGCAACGTGTCTGCTTATCCGATTTTCGCGACAAGAAAGCGCTGGTGATCGTCTTCATGTGCAATCACTGCCCGTATGTAAAACACGTTGCACCGGAGTTGATTCGCGTATCGAATGAGTACATGCCGAAAGGGGTTGGCTTTATAGGGATCAGTTCCAACGATGTGGTCGCACATCCGGAAGATGGCCCAGAAATGATGAAGGCAGAGGCAACCAAACAGGGCTACAAGTTCCCGTACCTTTATGACGCGGATCAATCGGTCGCGATGGCTTACAACGCTGCCTGTACACCCGATATCTTCGTTTTCGACTCCGCCCATCGGCTAGTGTATCGTGGACAACTAGACGATTCGCGCCCTAAGACAGACAAGCCACTGACCGGAAAAGATCTCCGCGCAGCCCTGGACTGCATACTGGCTGGCAAACAGGTTTCCAACGAACAACGCCCCAGCATTGGTTGCAACATCAAATGGAAAGAGGGCTCGGAGCCAGCGTATTTCAACCCGGCGGGTACAGCGTAGTGGCCTCCGAAAGCAAGAACGTGTTTTCCGGTTTGCGAGTCGGATTAGGCATGGACTCGCATCGGATCGAATCCGGCGGACCGATGATCTTGGGTGGATTGCGGCTGGATGAGGATATCCATTTTGTAGGGCATTCGGACGCAGATGTTTTATTGCATGCGATCACCGACGCCATTCTCAGCGCGGCAGGTTTGCCGGACATTGGTCAGTTGTTCCCCAACACTTCAGAGGAAAACCGCGGTCGCGACTCAGCCGATATGCTTTCGATTGCCATGGAAGCGGTACGCCATGCCGGCTGGACCATTATCAATTTGGATTGCGTTGTTCAACTCGAGCGGCCCAAGCTGTCTGGGCACAAAGAGTTGATGAAGCAGAGAATCGCTGAGATTCTTCAGATCGAATCGGACCAAATCGCGATCAAGGGAAAGACGGGCGAAGGGGTCGGCGAAATTGGACGCGGCGAACTCTGCCAAGCAACCTGCGTAGTGCTGCTGTTAAGGCCTTCCATTCGGGCCCGTCCCGATGGGGATCACGATTGGCAGCTACCTTCATAACCAATGCGTTAGCATGGGCTCTCCGTCGGTTTTCAACCGGCGGAAGCAACGTCTCTCCCCGCAAAATGTTGCGTCCCCCAAGATTAACTTGTCAGAATTAACGCGATTGAAACGATTGGAATGGTTGTTTTGAGCTTGCCCATCACCTTTTAGTGAGCAGGATTGGAACAACGCCCGATGGGTGTCTAGGTTAGAATGGTAAGGCTCATCCCTTATCGGGTCACCGAATTCCTTGGCGAGTTTCCATGTCCAGTTCCGTCGAATCCACTTATGAAAGCCAGCCTGGGCCAAAGGACAGGGCTGAGTTCTCACGACTGGATACCGAAAAAACCGTAATTCGACAGGATGAACTCTTAGATGCACCGACCATCGCGCCAGGCCAAGATCGGTCGCTTTCGCTGGTCGGGTTCCGGCAATCCGCCTCGCAACTGATTGGGCAACAGCTCGATCATTTCCTAATCGAGTCCCTAGTTGGCACCGGCGGAATGGGAGCGGTCTTCCGCGGTCGTGACATGAAATTAGATCGTGAGGTTGCGATCAAGGTCGTGCCGATTGCCGACCGCAGCGCGGAAGCCATGCGCAGATTCCGTTTCGAAGCCCAAAGCGCCGCCAAACTGGACCATCCCAATATCGCTCGCGTCTACTACGTCGGCGAAACGCAACATTGGAGCTATATCGTCTTCGAGTTTGTGGAAGGGACCAATCTTCGCGAACTCGTACTCAAGAAAGGGTTGCTTTCTATCGATGATGCAGTCTGTTTGACACGTCAAATTGCGGAGTCGTTACAACATGCATTTGAGAGAAAAGTAGTCCATCGCGACATCAAGCCTTCCAACATCCTGGTAACTCAAGCAGGCCAAGCCAAATTGGTTGACATGGGGTTGGCCCGAACCACCGAACTCGACAAATCCACAAACGACCTTACGGCCAGCGGCGTTACGCTTGGAACCTTTGACTACATTTCGCCTGAGCAAGCGCACGACCCACGACAAGCCGATGTTCGCAGCGATATCTACTCACTTGGCTGCACCCTGTATTTTTTGCTGACCGGGCAGCCACCCTTTCCGGAGGGCACCGCACTTCAGAAACTCCTGATGCACGGCACCAAGATGCCTGAAGACCCACGGCTGTTCCGAACGGATATCAGCGATTCCATGATTGCGATCCTGCGCAAGATGATGGCCAAAAAACCTTCCGACCGGTATCAGGTACCAATCGACCTGATACATGATCTGCGAACGCTCGCCGACATGGAAGGGTTGGTATGGGCTAGCGCCTCAGACAATACGGCCAATCTACCAGCCGCGGCACAACGCACTTGGTTTGAAGCGACGATCCCGCTCCTGATTTCGCTGGCCGCGATTCTCGGCACCACGCTTTGGCTGCAAAGCAGTAGCTACCTAAGCGCGACATTCCCTATCCCGAAAATCGACTTTCCCGAAGTAGCAACCGTTTCGTCCGATACGGAGTTGGAAAAGAAAAGCGAAGACCTCAAGAACGCGAACGCTGGCAAACCTGTCGAACCCTCTACCAAGCCAACGGCAACCGGCGAATCGCCGACTTTGGTCAACTCAAGTCCCCTTCCGAAAACAACTCCCGCATCTTCACAAGACCCTTCGGATCGAAACACAGTCATCGTTGATCCCGAGTCCATGAGCGATCGAACGAAAGGCAGCTTGATCGTTCGATCGCTTGAGCAGGCCATCGAGCTCGCCGCCAACCAATCACAGATCGACAAGATTGTGATTAAGAGCATGTCAATTTCAACTTCGCTGGCCAGTTTGAAGTCGAGTATGTCCGTCAATTCCAATCTAACCATTCAAAGCGATGCTGGGCTGCGCTGCCAATGGAATATTGAAGGCTCTGAATCACTAACGGATCCTGTTTCCTCGCTGGCATGGATTGAGTGCATTGGTAACCAACTTGTGCTGCAAGATATCGACGTGATTTGGCGACCCCATTCTATGTCTCGGCGCCGCTCGCTTTTTTCGGTTCGTTCGAATGCATTGCTCCAGCTTAAAAACTGTTCTATCACCGTTCCATATGATCCAAGTCCATTTAGCTCTGCTTCGCTGGACGCTACGATGGCACTGCAAGGAGCGACATTACCATCGATTGTAGTGCTCGACGCTGGGTTACAGGACAATTTCGGAGATTCGTTGGCTGGCAACGCTACAAAACTCCCAGCAAGGATTAGTTGCACTCAACTATTTGTTCGAGGACAATGTGATTGGTTGCGAGTTCCAAGTCCGATTCGGACTGAAGTGCAGATGGGAAACTGTTGGCTGGCAATCGCCGGTTCCATGTTGGACATGAATGGAAGCCGAAGCGCCGTGCGCACGGGTATGCCATTGAGGATGGATTTTCGAAACGTAACCGCTTATTCGCAACGAGCCTGGATGAAAGTAAGCCTCAGCAACTCGCAACCGTTTCCGATTCCGTTTGTTCGCACAGCCAAAGAATGTGTTTTTGCAGGTAGCAAATCTTACATTGAATGGAATGCCTCCGAGTGCGACGACTGGGATGTATGGGAACAGAGCGACAAAGGAAATGAATTGTCTCGATGGATTGATCTGCGAGGCAAAGACAACGTCTATGACTCTATGACTCTTTCCGACTTCTTAACGGTCAAGTTAAGCAATGGCAGTCTAGAACAAATAGGCATCGGAATCGACGCGAGTTTGGTAAATGAAGAGCGAGGCTTAGAAACGATAGCTTCATGGAAGAAAAGACCGGTACTAGAACCAAGCCGCATTCACGAGACAACCTTCGAGGCCTTGGAATGGAATCGCAATGCGTTCCATCCCGGATACCAATCGTCTAACCCCGAGCCGTAGGCGACGGCTTTGGAACGCCCACAACCGTCGCCCATGGGTTGGGGTTAAATCGGGTTAAGGGTCAATCAATCAATTGGTGTCGTAGCGAAACTCGCCAAGAGTTTCGGCGCCCACGCATTCCGAAAGTCTTGGCGACTTCCGCTACGGGAAAATCGCACAGTTATTGATCGAACGGTCCTAACTAAACAGTGTTAAACAAGGGCACTACTTCTTTTTCGGATCGAGATTCGCTTCAAGATCCTCGGCAGTCACTTTCGATTCGACCCCATTCGCGGGGACTTCGGCATGCGCTGACCAAAGCAAGGCATTCAAAACGACCTTGCGATAGTTGGCGTTTCCCCAGTTGTCATGAAAGTGGCCGCCTGTGAAACCGAATCCTCGCCCACCATCGGCTCGTTCGACGGACCACATCATGGCCTCAGCACGTCCTTTATTCGCTTCGATATGTGGGTACGGTCCTTTTGGATAAACATAGGGACCATCGCGAACATCATCCGACGGGGACGCCACGAGGATGGGCACAAACTTAGCCCCCCCAAAATCTGCCGGCGCATTCCCAGAAACGTCCTTCACAAAACGTATATTGAAATACCATTCGTCCTTGGACTGAAACGGCTTAACGCCGTTAGTGATCGGGTGATCAGGAAACTGACTGAATTGCGGCTCCCAAATGGGATTGCAGGAAAATATGTTTTCGTAAAAGCCACCGATCCAACGTTTGAACTGGGCCCCTGCTTGATCGGGAACGATTTCGACACCGAAGTGCATGCACCCAATGCCAACTCCCTTTTGTACCCACTGGTCGATCTTCTTCAACCGCTCACCGTCCTCCTGAACAGCTTCATGTCCTTTGCCTCCGTCCATGTAGAAAATGACTGCGGACGCGTCCTCGAAAACGCTTTCGTCCTTGGGCCAGCCATTCAATAGAAATTCCGCTTTCACTCCCGGCACACCGTTCAAGCATTTGGCGAGCAATTGCACGCCTGCGTTGAACTCGTGCATGCGCGCAGGATGAGATGGCTTGCCTGCCATCAAGACAATCTTCTTTGCCGACTGTTTTGCGACCATCTTGCTGGCCACTAGTTTTTCTGCCTCTTTCGTTGCCTTTGCCATGACATCCGCAATTTTGACTGGTGAACCACCTTGTCGTTTCGATTCGTCCGCGGCTTCCATAAAGGCAAACAACTCGATCGTTTCCTCGGTGGCAATCGGAACGTCGCCCCCGGCGAAGAACTTGGCTATTTCGTCTACAAGAGGTGCGTACCCTTCATATTTGCCCCCGACCTCGACTTTCGATTCGCCAAATACGACTAAGCCATACTCCTTGGCGCCATCTCGCAAACCGCGGAACTCACCGATCCGTCCCGAATCCCAGACTCCGACCGCCGAATCGGTGCCTGCGGTAGAGACCCGGGTTACTTGCTTACAGCCCGTCCCCATG
>JBBRJI010000165.1:0-9653 GCA_038219625.1 Pirellulales bacterium
TGATACCGAGACGTGCTTGCTGCGAGCTGACCACATCTGGACCCAGTTGGAACTGAGCCCCACCGCCGCTGATCGTGAAGGTCGATGTGCCGGTGAATGCAGCTTCAATGGTTGCTTTGAATGCAAGCGTTGACGTATTGATAGATAGCGAGTTGCCGTCACCCTTGGCTCGAAGGCCATTGATAGTTGCGACGATGTCGTCACCCGTATCGCGTTTCTTGGAAACAGCCCCCAGACCGGTGGTAATCGATCCGCCGGTTCCTTCGGTAATAACGTTGATGTCCACGAACGATTTCGAACCGTAATCGTCCGACTTCAATTCGAGTGTGGTTGTCACAGTCCCATTGACCGCTGCGGAAATTCCAGTCGAGTCTTTCAGCAAGTTGATGGCGTCTCTAAGCTGATTAATCGTGGTCCCTGCTTTGAAATTGAAGACTTGCGATCCGCCCTTGCCTGAGAGCGAGAAAACCACGTCCTGCGAAAGTCCACCAGACAAAGCCACACCACCGCCAAGTGTGGTAGCGGAGGGGGGCGTATCAATTGTATCAATATAGTTTTGATTGCCAGCGGAAACGGTGGTTGAAGCGCTGTAGCCAGTCAAACCATTGATCGCGGTAGCGATGGCGGCGTACGAAACGGTACCATTGACTTTGACACCGATATTGTTGCTGCCATCGATTGCTGCTACCGCCGTGCCGCTCGTAATACCAGCATCCTCGGTCAGTGTAACGGTAACACCGTTAGCCGTCGTCCCTGCATTATCTGCGAGAACGCGAATCGTTGCGGAACCAGCATCGCGACCGCCGGATAGGCCAGAAGTCGTTGAAGTAGCGCCAGTGATCGTACTTGCATCCGTACCAGCCGAAGCAGTAAAGTCGGAAGCTCCATTAATAGCTGCTTTCAGGTCCGCGATGGTGGCGACACCGCTAGCCTGCGTCAAACTGATTGCAAGCGTATCGGTTCCGGCGGTGTACACTGCCCCCGCCGATCCTTGTCCATAGAGAACGTTCACCGTTTTCGCGCCATTGCCCTCGGCTCCAGCGGCCAATCCGCCTGCATTAGCGACAATAGTAATCGCTCCACCGGTCGCTAAGCTGAGCGAGCCACCGGTCGCATGTGCAATCGCGTGAGTAAGCGATACGTCCCCAAACGAATTGGCTGCAGCGGTGGCAGCGGGTACGCTCGTAATGTCGACTTGTGCTGTTGTTGCCGCTGCTGAGACGGTTGTATTGACCGTAACCGAGCCCGCCGCGCCCAAGTTTGCCTGATCGATCGAAAAAGCAGTGATCTTGGAGAAATTGCTGCCGGAGGTGGTTTGGAAATCCAAGCTGCCGTCGAGGATGCGTCGACCTTGAAACGTCGTTGTCTGCGAAATTCGATTGATCGCCTCCAGGGAACTGTCCACCTGCAATTGATTTGCAGCGATTTCGTTGTCGCTCAACGCACCGTTGTTGGCCGCTTCTGTAACTAGACCTCGGATGTCGTTGAGCAATGAGCTAACTTGCCCGAGAGCCGAGTCCACTGTTCCAATGATTTGGTTGGCTCGCTGTGTGTTGGTAAGAGCTTTGTTGATGCTGGTGATGTCGCTTCGAAGCGATTCGCTAGCGATCAAACCTGCTGGATCGTCTTTGCCGCTGTTGATGCGGAGACCAGTGCTCAAACGCGTCAAAGCGGATTGCAAGTCGCTTTGAGTGCGCTGCAGCCTGTTTTGAGCTGTTAGTGAGCTGACGTTTGTATTAACTCTTGTCATTTCAAAATACTCCCGAATGGATTGGTTTAAATCACCCTAAATGTTGATCAGGATGTGGCGTATGGAGACGCCTGTGTAAGTCCTAAGTTGAAACACGATGCATTTCATCCGAAAACCCACACGCTACCCTGCTGAACTTCATTAGGGGTTGCTAGTGGCTGTGTCGGGAGTCTGATCAGGCCCTCTCAATCACACGGACTCGCAACAGTAGCATCGGAAAGCGTGTACGAATGATTCATAGGTCTTTAAAACCATTCGATTTATTGCTGATATTCAGATGACTTGTTGGGCGCTTTACATACAATCGCTACAATGCGCACGGTTTTCCTGATCGTTAGTGTTTACCACATAGTCGCAGCCCAAATTCGATGATCCGCAGAATTGTCCTTTCCAATTTTATGGCTCATGCCAATACCGAGCTCCAGTTGGCCGACGGCCTTACCGTTTTGGTTGGTCCGAACAACATCGGAAAGAGCACTGTTGCGGTTGCCTTGAAAATTCTCGCCCGCAATACGAACTCGAATTTTGTAATGCAACACGAGCAGAAGGAATGCTCCATCTCGGTCGAGACTAGCGAAGGGCACTCTATTCAGTGGATTAAGCGCAAAAGCCCAAGCTACGTTATCAATGGTCAACCGAAAGATCGCCTCGGTCGCGGTGGTACCCCACCTGAATTAGATGAAACCCTTCGGCTTGCTCCCGTCGAATTCGAAGACAAAGACTTCGAGCCACACTTTGGCGACCAGAAATCACCCATATTCCTGATCAATCGGCCACCTAGCCAAATCGCTCAGTTCTTTTCCACCACCTCGGACGCCGAAAAACTGGTCGCCATACAGCGCCTCCACCAGCGGCATCGCTCCGATGCGCAAACCCAAACCAAACTCCTTTCGGCAAGAAATGAGGCAATGCAGCAATCGCTCAACACTTTGGAAAACATTCCAAAACTCGAGTCCGAATTCATGAGCTTGGAGCGTGAGGCCCTATCGCTGGAAAGTCTAGCCAACGAGATCGCGAATTTAGAAAGGCTCATTCGAACCTACGCGGAGTTGATGCTGGAACACCAATTGGAGTTGCATCGAACCAAATGCTTGGTGCAACTTCAGCCAGTACCTGTCATTCATCCCACGGAGCATTTGGCAGGGGTAGCAGCCGAATGGGAAATCACAGCGGAAAGTCACCGCTTTGCAGACCAGTCCGCTCGGGTACTCGCAACACTAACAACGGCCCCTATGTTCGTCGATGATATCCCGCTCTCGAGCATGACGAGCGACTTGGAAGTTGCGATTGCGAAATTCACTTATTACGGAGAGCGCTGCTTAGCCCATCAGGATCTTGCACACCCGTGCAAATTGGAAGCGACCGACACGCTGCAAATTTTGGTCGATGGGATTAAGACACTGGAAACCGAAAATCATCGATTGACCGAGATCGGACGAGCGGCCGCAGACCTAAGGGAGTTCCCCACCTTCGTTCCGGAGGAGCCTCTTGGCAGTATCATCCGACAGTTCGATCATGCGACACAAGAAAGCATGCGACTCGACTCGCTCCTGACTATTCTCAAACCGATCGCTACTGCGCCCGCAGTAGCCGAATCGTCTCCCTTGAACGATGCGATTGCATCGTTTGAACAGACAATCGAGCACTTCACTAAAAACCGCTCGCTGCTCGTCCAAGTCCAGGAGGAAATGGGTTCTCTTGAGACCGAAACGGAACAATGGCTCACGACGGAGCCTACTTGCAATTCGTGTGGTGGGAAATTATCGGTCGAATCGATCCGGTTCAAAATGCATCGGCACGGGACCAAATCATGACCATCGAAACGGATTTCCATGCGACTAGCGTATTCGTCGAACTCAAGCGTTTTTCGGGACTACTGTTCATTGGCGATCCGCATATCGAGGGGCGAACGCCAGGGTTCCGACGGGACAACTATCCAGAAACCATCCTGGCCAAACTGAAATGGTGTTTGGAGTATTGCGAACAACAAGAGCTACAACCGATCTTCCTCGGCGACATCTTCGACAAACCTCGCGACAACCCGAACTGGCTCATCTCCAGGATGCTCGATCTCTTCGAAGGTCGATGCATTCCGACGATCTTCGGCAATCACGATTGCGCAAACCCCCACTTAGATGAAAACGACAGCCTAACGCTCCTTGCCAAAGCGGGCGCCATTCGCTTGCTGGATGAAAAGCATCTTTGGGCGTGTTCCTTCGAAGGTCGAACTGTGGTGATTGGAGGATCTCCCTATCGCTACCCAATTCCCGAGACCTTTTCCATCGAATCAAACTGTGTTCAATTGTCGTTTTCGAATCCAACCATGGCTTCGGAAGAACAGTCCATCGGTTGGATAAAAGCAATTTCCAAACCCGGCCTAGTGATTTGGCTGACGCATCACGATCTGACCTTTCCGAATCTAAATGAGGCTGTCGTTACGCACCTGAATGAACTGGTCGGTATCGATTACGTGATCAATGGCCACATCCACCGGCGAGCTTCGGCGGATGTTGTTCGAGGCCAAACGACTTGGGTCAATCCAGGCAATATCGTTCGTCGATCGCGAAGCGACTCCATCCGAGGCCACGAACCAGCGGTCTTGCGCATGGATATCGCGTCCGACGGCCAATGGATGCATTATGTGAGAATTCCCCATCAAAATGCAGAAGAGGTCTTCTACGACTTGGAATCATTGGGAACAGACGAAGCCGCGACAAACCAATCCAGTTTCGTGACTGGACTGGCAATGCTTCAATCCAGAAAAACCCAGTCGGGAGCTGGCCTCATGCAGTTCTTGAAAGAAAACGTAAACCAGTTTGAAAAGGAAGTTGCCGGAGAAATTCTCAGGCTAGCGGATGTAGTCCTTTCCGAGTCGAACCAACCCCTTTCCGAATCGAACCAACCCCTTTCCGAATCAAACCAACAGAGTGAGTCCATCTGATGACCAAGAAATCGACAGCCCCGTCGCTACCGCCAGGGCAGCTCTCTATCGAACAATTGCAAACAAAATACGATGAACTGAACCGGCGAAAAATCGAGGCAGAAACCCGGCATCGCGATGCTTCCGATAAATTGCAAAAGTTAAAAGGCCAAGCGTTGGCCACCTGGGGAACCGACAATCTGGATGAACTCAAACTGAAGCTCGTCAAACTTCAAGAGGAAAACGAAGCCCG
The DNA here is from genome assembly GCA_038219625.1 of Pirellulales bacterium. Lineage (GTDB taxonomy): Bacteria > Planctomycetota > Planctomycetia > Pirellulales > Pirellulaceae > JBKCUI01. The sequence continues at coordinate 4,924 of JBBRJI010000165.1, forward strand.
TCGGGCCAAGTACCAGTCGGATCTTCAAAGTATCGAAGCCAAACTCCAAGAGGTCGATGAAAAATATCAATCGCTTCGAGAAACTGGCCGCGATCCCGAATGAGTCGATTCCAACCTGTTATCACTAGCCATCACAACGAATGGTTCAAGGCTGCGATGCAACTGCATCAAACGTCCGTTCGACGCGACCAGCAACGGTTTCTCATCGAGGGGACACACTTGCTCGAGGAAGCGATTGCGACAGGCTGGCCGCTGGAATCCATTTGTTTCGTGGAGTCGTGGGCCGAGCAGAATGGATCGCTGTTGCAACGAATGAAAACCGATCCAAAACGCGGAAACGTCGTTCTCCAACCCGCCTCATCGGATCTTTTGCGACGACTTTCTACTACCAACACTCGATGCCCAGTTGTAGCGGTGGCCGTTCATCAAGAGTTTGATGAAGCCAATCGAAAACCCATTTCGTTGGCGTTAGCGATCGAATCGTTACAGGATCCAGGCAACCTCGGATCGATGATTCGAATTGCTGCGGCGAGTGATGTCAGCCACGTGGTTCTCAGCCGGGATAGTGTCTCTCCGACCAACCCAAAAGTGCTCCGTTCCACCGCAGGCCAATGGTTTCGAAGTCCACCCCGCGTCGTCGATTTGCCTCAGTTCCTAGAGATACAAGCCGCAGCTTCCTTGCAGATTTTGGCAGCCTGCGCTGACGGGAAATCCTTTTGGGAAGTGGATCTAAAACGACCGACGATTTTTTTGTTGGGGAACGAGGGGAGCGGATTGAGTTCAGAAATGTGTGCTCTGGCATCGGGCCGGATCGCCATCCCAATGGCACCGGGAGTCGAGTCTCTCAACGTCTCGATTACTGCCGCCCTGCTAATCTACGAAGCAAAGCGGCAGCGAGCATAAGATTGGCCGGCCCCATCGCAACGGGCCGCTACGGTTTTGCGGGGAGGCTTACACTGGGGTTTTCCGGCAAGGCTTGCACTGGGTTTATCCCAGTGTGGCCACAATTGGCAGCTACCCAATTGGGCAGACCTTGAGCTAATTCCGCTTCCGTTGTTGCCGGCAGCCCTGCACGATTTCGCCAGAAAGCGATGCACATTCACTTTGATCAAATCTCTAACGATGACTTGGCTCGCATTTTTATGGTAGGATAAGGCACGCAGCAGAGTTCTGTCCCCGGACGCTTTTATGTCTGTCGCACACGATATGCAAATCGAGGGTCAAGATTGGTCATGGGCGATACCAACAAAGAACGCAATCGTCGTTTTGATGTTGGTCGCCCTGTGGGCTGCCGAGTCCATTGTCCCAATGTTTGCGGGCAGAAGCAGAAGAGTCAGCCATGGTGCCGCCAATGTTCTGCTGGGCATGGTTAACGCGATCGCCGGCAGTCTTCTTTTTGGAACTGCGTTACTGGTTGCCACCCAATGGTCGCGTGAAAACTCGATTGGCCTGATGCAACATCTGCCACAAGCGTGGCCTTTATGGATGCGATTCGTAATTGGATTGGTCTTGATCGATCTGTGGATGTACTTCTGGCACCGTCTCAACCACAACGTCCCTTTTCTTTGGCGTTTCCATGCGGTTCATCATGCCGACCGTGAGTTGGATGCCACATCCGCCGTTCGATTTCACACGGGAGAAATTATTCTCTCCGGAGCCGCAAGACTTATCCTGCTGCCCGTGCTCGGAGTTTCTCTGCCGATGCTTTTAGTCTATGAGATTATTCTTCTACCAGTCATTCTATTCCACCATAGCAATGTACGCATCGCTCGAGCTGCCGATGGCATATTGAGACCGATCATCGTAACACCGTGGATGCACTGGGTTCATCATTCCATGTTGAGGGAAGAGACTAACTCCAATTACGGAAGTGTTCTCTCCGTTTGGGATCGTTTGTTTGGCTCATTTCGATTGCGAGATAATCCAAGCGAGATCCAGCTTGGCTTGACGGACGATACGTCCGAGAAGTCTTGGCGAACGCTCGGCGGGATGCTTACGCGCCCGTTCAAATCGAAGCCTTAGTCGTTTAACCGCGTTTAACCGCGTGGCCGTCGGACCGCGTCTACCTAGGCCAGTAGCGCGGGGCGATACCCACGCGGTTATTCGACCGATAAGGACTTCCCATAACGGTACAGGGTCAAACGCCGCGCCCGCGATAGAGCCTCGCGATGATCTTGTCGGAGAATCCAAGTCGATAGGCGATCACGCACAATTGATTGACGAGCGTCGTTCGTAGGATCCCTTTCTTGGTCCAACGTCGCGCAGAGGTTTTCACGGGCTGCCTCGCAAGACCAATGCTCCCAGTCTTGCGCATCCTGGCGACCAGCTCGAAGTCTTCCATAATCGCCATCTGTCTGAAGCCGTTCTGCTCATGAAAATCGGCCGAACGAAAGAACAAGGCTTGGTCTCCATAAGGCATTTTCAGGACTCGTGATCGAAACGCGACTCCCGATTCAATCATTCGCAGAGCAACTCCGGGTGCGTCGATTACTAAAGGAAACGCGCCACATATGACCGGCGTGTCGAGAACACGCTGAATCTCATGTCGATAACCTTCTGGAAGCCGAGTGTCGGCGTGGAGAAACAACAAATGCTCACCCGTAGCGATCGCCGCTCCGGCATTCATTTGCTGCGCACGTCCTGGATTACTCACAAAGACCTTGCAACCATGCTGCTGGGCGATCGCTAGGGTTTGGTCCGTGCTCCCGGCGTCGACGACGATTACTTCCAAATCGTTGTTGGGTTTCCCAACAACGCTTAGTGTTGCTGGTAAGTTCAATTCTTCGTTGAGCGTCGGGATGATGACTGAAAGTTTGCCCGACTGAGTCTTGAGTGGAAACGAATCGCGTTCAATACTTCGTCTCAGCGGCAGCAAGTCCTCTGGGTAATCGACATCAGGGTACATCCCTAATGCGCGGACGCTCAGTCTCAACGAGTGCGCTTTGTGCAGTGTTTGCTCGAAGACGATCGACGTACTCCAGTCTACGCCTTCGAACAGTGATGATTGGTTAGCAATGAGCCCGATCAAGTAATAGCCACCATCGAGCGCTGGTCCGAGGACGACATCATACTTATCGAGCTGTTCGAAGGCCGCCTTCAAGTCATTTGATGTCAGACTGGGGCAATCGGTGCCGATAACAATTACCTTCTTCGCCCCAGCGTCAAACGCAGACCTTGTGGCATTTTGCAATCGATCGCCCAACGATGATCCAACTTGTTCACAATAAGCCAGATCAACGCCAAATTCTGCTTGAGCTTCACCAACCGTTCCGCCTGTAAAGCAAACCGTTGCGAGGCAAGCTTTTTCGCTCCCGAATTGCCGAGCCCGGCTCAGGGTTCGTTCAGCCAACTTGCGATACACTAGCGTCGCGTTCTCAGCTCCGAGCGCAGGTATTAACCTTGTCTTGTTGGTTCCGGGCTTTGGCACCCTGGCAAAAATAAGTAGATGATTCGTGTAGCTCATGATCGCAATAGTTTAACCGCGCTGGCAACGCCCCGCGTTGAAGCGTCCGACCTGGACGCAGCCGAATGGGCACGCCATTAAACAAGGCTGCCGCTGCAACTTGAGCCACATCCAGCAGTGCAGCCATAACAGTGATTGGCCACGCGGATGGCACGATCCGAAAGCAGATCGTCGGTCAACTTAGAGATATGGACCCGATCGTCTCCATCGGCGATCGCAAGATCAAGCATCTGGTTGAAGTCACAGTCATAGATGAACCCATTCCAGTCGACCGAGAGCAGCGATCGGCACATTAGGTCATTGATCGTGCTCGGGTTAAAGCTGTTGATTAGCTTTTCCATGTACTCTCCGTATTTTTCACGACGCAAAAGATCGTCCAGGAATCGGCTAACCGGCATGTTGGTGATGGTAAACAGTTTGTTAAACTGGATACCAAATCGGTTATCAAGTTCAGACTTGTAGGAGGCCTCCAGCTTCTGCTGTTCTGGCGGAAGCCCCAATCCTGTTGGATTGTAGACGAGGTCCAGATGCAGATTTGAACTCGGCTGCGCGTAACCTAGTTCATTCAATCTGCGTATGGCCTCGATGGACTTTACAAACACACCGCTACCACGCTGAGCATCGCAGTTCTCTTCTAAGTAACACGGAAGTGAAGCGACGATATTCACCTGATGTTCTGCTAGGAACTCCGGAAGATCGGTAAAGCCGTTGGCGAGTAGGATCGTTAGGTTGCAGCGATCAATGACTTGCTTCTCAAGTTGCTTTGCTTCTTTGACCAGCATCCGAAAATTAGGATTCATTTCCGGTGCACCACCAGTGATGTCGAGTGTCTTTACATCCGACCTTGCTAAGAAGCCGATCACCTGACGCGCCGTTTCATAACTCATGCTTTCGCGTCGATCTGGGCCTGCGTCGACGTGGCAATGCGTGCAAGTTTGGTTGCAAACCTTGCCGACGTTGATTTGCAGCGTGGTCAACCTCCGGCGGTAGAGTTGGGAAACTCCGCTCTCACCAAGCTTATCGCTGAATGGTATTGCAGTGCTGCGCTGGCTATCCTGCAGTATGCGCAATTGCTCCGCCGGCGATGCAAGCGGATTTCCAGTTCGGTACAGTGTTTTTAGTATCATATTCGGTCCTGCCAATAAACGATTCTAGCAACAATCGGAATCCAATCCGCAGCAAGGGCCAGCTGAATCGGTAGTGGCGTCATAGTCACGCCCTTTGGTTTCGCGTGGGTCACGGAGCTTGGCTCGTTTGCAATTGAACG
>JBBRJI010000166.1:0-9606 GCA_038219625.1 Pirellulales bacterium
TAGCCAAACCCATGTCGATATGGACCTGCAAAATTTACTAGGAACAAAAACGGAAGTGAAAATACTTCTTAGATTCGATCGCAATAGCAAATTTTTAACAGCCCTAGAAAAGCCCCCGACCAACCTGAAACGCCAGATCGCAGAACGGAACAAAACTCGCATCATCACATTTTTCGTAAACTTCTATTTGTCGCACAGCCCAGACAGTGCCTCCAGAGCATTGCATTCCCAAGCGGAGCCGGAGCCGGGGAATGAGAATTTTGAATGGTGGCGTTCAGCGAGAAGTGTCCAAATTTCGGTTATTACTTCAACGCTTCAAACAGATTGCTTTTGTCGTCTGTCCACAGCACTGGCTTTCTTCGTGGGACGATAGGCTTAACAGCCCCTACGGCTTGGTTGAGGATTTCTTTCTTGGTCGACATCAGCACCCAGCAGGATTTAAGCGATCCAGGGCAAGCGGCCTCGTCGTCGGACACGATCGTTGCTTCAAACGACGCGTTGATCGCCAGTCCTGTCACGATCGACTTCAAATCAAAGTACAGATTCGATATATGGATCGCTAGGACACCATCCTCCGACAAGTGCCTACAGTAGATCTCCATGGCTTCACGGGTCAGTAAATGGACCGGAATCGCATCCCCGCTGAACGCATCGAGGACAAGCACATCAAACGCCTGTGAGCTTTCTCGCTCCAAGGTCAATCTCGCGTCACCCAATACCAGTTCCACGTCCGCAGGAGTGTCTTCCAAAAATGTAAAATAATCCTTTGCCATCTCAATCACGTTTTCGTTGATCTCATAAAAGCGGAATCGATCGCCCGACTTGCCATACGTTGCCAATGTGCCGGCACCTAGCCCAACCACGCCGACGTGACGAGGCCGATCAACTTGATGATTTCGCAATGCGAGGCCAACCCCCGATGCTTGGGTGTAATAGGTTGTTGGTCGTTGTGTTGTTCCAGGTCCTTGGAATTGCGATCCATGCACAATGCGACCGTGCACCAGATCACGGGTCATTTCGCCTGTCTTCTTGTCACGACTCTCGGCAACACTGAGAACACCGTAAAAATTCCGCTTGGCAACAAGTTGATTGTTTGCGAACGAAGTCCATACGCTTAGCCAAATCACCGCCAGGACTGGCAGAGCAATGGCCATGGTCAACTTGCTCCACGCCGAAACTCGATTCTTCCAAAAGGAATTGCTTTGAAGGTACGTTTCCAGGAAAACCAAAACGCACGCAAAGAGGCCGAGTTGCCACTCAAAGTACCCTTGGAAGAGCGACGGTGCCAAGAGTCCGACAAAGATGCCACCGGCCGCGCCGCCAGCGGATAGTGTCATATAGAATGAAGTGAGTTTGCTTGGATGCGGCTTGAGGCTGACGAGTTCTCCATGGCAAACCATGCAGGAAAAGAACAAACCACCAAAGTAAAGCATCAACTCGATGGCCAATGAAGTTTGAAACTCAACCAACTTGAGCAGAAACAGGACGAGGAACGAGATCGCTGCCAGCATGATCGACGGGCGTCGGCTATACCAGCGGTCACTATCAAACGTCAAAATGAAACTCAGCAAATAAATGGCCAGGGGAATAACCCAAAGGAATGGGATAACGCCTGTGTCCAAACAAACTTGATTGGTGGTCGCCAACAGCATGACGGACGGAATCATGGAAAGAGCAAACCAAGTGCCCACGTATTGCCAACTGATTTTCGGTGTTTCTATTTTGGATTGAGGTGTTGAAGCCACCTGCGATGTTGTCTTGGAGCGAAAGAGTGCAAATCCGGACAGGCTGCAAGCGATTGCGAAAATCCCAAAGGCAATCGACCAGAGGATGGACTGTTGCGAGGAGGAAAATGCGGGCTCGATCACGAAAGGAAAGGACAACAGCGCCAACATCGATCCTACGTTCGAAAGCGAATAGAGTCGGTATGGCTGTTCAATGATTTTGGATTGCCCGAGCCAAGATTGCAGTAGTGGTCCAGTAGACGACAACAAGAAATAGGGAGCACCAACTTTGCAGGCGAGCAACAGCATGATCATCCAGGTCGGGGACGCGTCACCAGCCGGTTTCCACGAACTTGATGGGGTAATAGGCAGCGTGATGGTTGCCAGCAAGAGCAGTCCACAGTGCAATGCAATTTGCGAACGCAAAGTCAGGAACCGATTGAGAGCATGTGCATATGCGTATCCGCCAAACAGCAGCACTTGGAACACTAGCATGCAGGTGGTCCAGACGCCTGGACTGCCACCATACCAGGGCAGAATGTACTTTCCCATAATGGGTTGGACTTGGAACAGCAAGAATGCACTTACGAAGATGGTCGACGCAAATAACAAAACGGTGATGCGATGGGAGAGCGTTGGGTTCATGGACTCACTCGAATGGGCCAGAAAGCATAACGGAGCGAAACTTTCCTAAAGTGCTTTAGAAAAATACCGCCTAATTAGCGAAATGGGGAAGCGAGCGTTCCCACTGAGAAAACATTAACGACTTTGCCGGTCAAGTGGGCGGGTTGTAACGGATCCGCTCACCGTGACGTACTTCTTGAGCGAAAGCAGTCTTCCTTCTTTGATTCCCCGGATGTTCATCAGTTCGTCGACGGAATGAAAGCCGCCGATTTCATCGCGATACTTCAAGATATCGTTGGCTAGTTTTTCACCAACGCCGGGCAGCAGGTTTAGCTCCGCTTGCGTCGCGTCATTCAGATCAACGATCAATTCGCCGGGGAGTTCGGCATCGGTTCGCTGGTTGCCTACCCGGTAGGCACAAACCGCCATTGTCCAAAAGACGATGAAGAGCAAGAGTGCGGCAAACGCTTGCGTGCGAACCCAAACGACTTGGTTTCGTTCTCGACTGCGGCTTTCGATCTTGTCCTTTTCGTTTGCCTCCTGCATCACCGGCATCCCATTCTTGATCCGCTACGGTAGGTTATGATCTGCTGCACGAATTAACGTCAAAGCTCCTTCACCTATGGCACAAGGCCATGGGGGTCGAACTTAGCACAGAGCACTAGTTGGCTCGCAATTGCTGGAGAACTTCATTCACGATTCGGTCAATCACATTATCGTCCGCAATTTGACCACTGCTCGACGTCATGTTGCCTTGCGGCGGTCGTTTGGTATGCATGAAATCAAAGCCAGCCAGCAACTCTTGCAGTTTATTTTGTGTCGCGTCAGCCGCACTAACTTGTTGGGGAGTTAGCGGTTGACGCGATTGGCCGAGATCCCAACCGCGAATCTTGGCCCCTCGCCGGAAGCCTTCCGGGAACTCAGCCGTCATTAACATCGTATCGAAGAGTGGTAGGAGTTTGTATTGGATTTGCATAGCCCGTTCCCACTGCCCGGCTCGAGCCGCTTCATAAATGCTCCTAGTTAACTCAGGCACCACACCGCTAGTTGCGTTCGTGCCACCATCACAGCCGATCATGAGCATAGGTACAAGCGACGCATCCCAACCGGTCATGAAAAAGAAGTCGTTGCGAATCGGGCGCACCTCCGTGATCATCCGCATCATGTGTGGAATGTCGCCAGAGCTATCTTTGATTCCGACTACGCGTGGACACTCCTGGGCCAATCGCTTCACCGTAGGCACATCGATCGGTGAGGCAAACATCGGGATGTTATAAAGGGTAACGTCGACAGAAACCCGGTCTGCAATTTGCTTGAAGTATGCGTAAACGCCATCGGGGGCAAGCCGATAGTAGAAGGGGGCCACAATGGCAACGGCTCGAACACCCAAGGCACCATAGGTATCGCAAGCCCGGACGGTTTCTTCGATATTGGCTTCTGCAGCACCGGCCAGAATAGGGACTCGACCTCGCGTTTGATCGACGACAACTTCGATAACCCGTTTGCGTTCATCTGGCGTGAAGCGAACGAATTCACCTGTGCTTCCGTTAGGATAAAGACCATGCACACCGTGTTCGATGAGCCAGTCGATATAGCCTCGGAGCGTATCTTCGTCGAGTTCGCCGCGCGAGTTGACCGGGGTGATGTTGGGGGTAAATATGCCCGCTAAAGGTTGTTTGCTCATACCACAACCATAACACATCGAATACGCCGCTGGCAATCCGTCGAACGATTTGTCATTATTTGAACCGGGACGGGGGTATGTTTTTGAGGGTTTTCCCAATATCCTTGCCGTTTTTACGAAAGTTTTTCATGCGTTCCGCCTTGCTTTTTGCCATTCGATTGTTGTGCCCAGCAATGGTCTTGGGGTATGTGGTGGCGATGCTGGCGTCCTCCTGCATGCCGTTGGCGGACGCGGTTGGGGCTGCTCAAGCCGTTCCTCGCTGGGAGTTTTGGTTTCTTTACGCTTCGGTGCCGTCGGCTATTTGGTGGCAATGGACGGGCGGATTGCAGCCGATTACCGTTTCCGATCGTCTGCCGATTCTCGGTGCGGCAACCCTTTGGCTGTTGGCTTGCGGGTGGATTGGCAAAAGGATTTTGCGGTTCGATCCAGTAGAAACCCGACTCTCCAAATACGAACGGATCGGTATTTCGATCCTTGTTGGCCAGTCTGCACTTTCGTCCATTGTGTTTTTGCATTGTTGGCTTTTTGGCATAAGCTCCTTCGGCTGGCTATTGGCGATTCTTTTCTTCACGGCCATCGGGCTACGGATATGGCGATTTCGCGTGCAGAGCGGCTCGACATCCCAAGCGGAACAAACCAGTCCGCACGGAGAGGACTTGGAGAAGGATCTTTCGTTTGCCAGTTCGATCAGCAGGCGAATGGTTGGTCTCCTTTTTCTTGCAACGACTTTTCTCGCGTGCATCCAAGCGTACGGGGCAACCATCCCAACCCACGACATGCAAGTTCGAGAGGTGGACTGGTGGATAGCCAAGCATGCAGCCCAGGATGGAAGGCTTCGTTGGTCCGCGGAGAACGCGTTGGCCAATGCGCCTGCTGGCTTCGCGATGCCCTCGGTGGCATTTGTTGGTTTGCTTACGATGGATTTGCCTACGATTTCTTCACATGGCAAGGGCTCGATGGAACAACGGGAGCGATGGAACGGTCGACTGCTTACTGGGATGTTGGCGGGCAAGACCGTGAATGCGTTGCTTTGCCTCGTCGGTGTGTTTCTGGCGAGCGTTCACGTCGGTCGACGGTGGGGATATTTGCCTGGTCTTTTCGTCGGTTTTCTCCTGGTGGCGACACCAGGTATCTCGGAACTAACTCGTTTAGGTCGCACGGAAGCATTGATAGGGATATGGTCTGCGGCCTTGCTCGTCGTTTGGCATGCCGCTCAAGAGTCACTGCCATCGAAACTCCCGTTGGGGCTGGTTTGGGGGGTTTTATTGGCAGGCGCATTTAGCTCTGGCTATGGATCGGGCGTTGTCATTGGATTGCCGGCGGTCGCATTGTGGATCTGGAGCTATCGAAGAAGAATGGCACTACGGGAGGGTGCGGCGTCGAACCGAACGATAATGACTGCGGCTCTTTTTGCGGTTGTTCTACTTACAACGAGCGTTTTTTACCTTCGCAATTGGGTTGCAAGTGGTGATCCTATTTATCCGTGGGGTGGAGTTTTCGCGCAGCAACTTGGGATGGTGAAGCCAAGCGAAAATCGAGACTCATTGCTTTATGCGTATCGTGTTCCAAGCGAGACGACTGCTGAGTTTATTGCGGCAACGAGTGTAGAAAACACTTTGGTGCCCCCGAGCGAAAAAGAGTCACCTTATCGACTCGAAAACTGGCAGGATGGCATCTTTCGATTGCTAGGAAATTCGAATGCACATGGGTTGATGCTTGTTGCGTTTGCGATTGTGGGGTTTTTTTTGGGCCGATTTTCGTTGAGTGGTATTGCCATTTTCTGGTTCGTTTACTGGGTGTCAATTTGGTGGTGTTTTTCGATGCGGCAGGATCGGGATTGGGTCGGAGCGTTGATTCTGCTTAGCTGGCCAGCAGCGGCCGGGGCACACTGGATGGCAAGGCAAGTCCGTGGCATGTGGATGATGTCTTTTGTTTCTATCGCGATTCTTTGGTCGGTGGTGGTCATCCCGATTTGGCCCACCAGCGATAATCGCCTATTCGTTGGACTGGATTCGTTCGATAGCAATAAATCCGCGCAGACTGGATCCAAATTGGTGGATGGGGAAATGGCGGTGTTGCCGACTTTTTCAAGCCAATTCAATGCGAAGGCAAAGCAAGGGGATGGATTCAAGAAGGATTCCAAGCTTCTGTTGATCGGAGAGAACGACGACTTTGATTTGTTGGTGGACTGCCTGAGCAATGGGCCGTTCGATCAAGGATTGTTTGACAACTGGCTGGGCCTGCCCGCCAAAGAAGTAGGTTCGTTGCTTCGCTCGCATGGGATTTCGCACGTTTTGGTCGCATGGTCGGGGGTGCAGTATCGAGAGCAATTAACGGGTCTGGAAACCGAATCCAAGGTTCGGACTGCGATTAGCGAATTGTTAGGCGATTCGCAATTGGCGCCAATTCGCTGGGAAATCAACTCATCGCAGGCGGAGTTATTCCAGGTGATCGAACAGTGATGGGCTGATACAATGGGGAGCGATCAAAACAGAGGTTTGAGGATTTTTTATGCTGAAAAAAGTTTTTCAGGTTTTGGACCGAAGCCGACCCCGTCTCATCATCTTGGTGAGCCTAAGTCTGGCTCTCATTTATTCTGGCTACGCTTCGGGGCAAGTTTCGGACAGTGAATTGAATCAGTTAGCGCGAGACGCAGCATCCAATCGAGCAACGACGCTGTTGTCTCCCAGCGCCCCAAACGGCATCGACTTTTTCAGCCTGTTGGTCAAGGGCGGGATATTCATGATTCCCATCGGCTTAGTGAGCCTGATGGTGGTTACGTTGGTATTTGATCGCTGGATTGGATTGAGGTCTGGTCGAATGTTGCCGGGGAGTCTGCGAAGGAGTCTGTTGCAACTGACACGACACAGGGATTTGGATCCTCGCGACGTCTATCGAGTTTGTGGGGAATCGACGTCGGCGGCTGCGAGAATTATCCGAGCGATGGTTGTCAAAACAGGCAGGCCGCAGCCTGAAATACAGGCTGCGACCACAGAAGCGTCACAACGTGAGGCGGATCGAGCCTACAGCCATGTCCGATGGCTAAATCTATGCGCGGGTATTGCTCCACTGTTGGGATTGCTCGGTACGGTTTGGGGATTGATCCGCGCGTTCCATGACACAACGCAATTAACAGCGGGGCAGAATCGGGCGGATTTTTTAGCGGTGGGCATCTACGAAGCTTTGGTAACGACCCTGGCGGGTTTGATCGTAGCCATTCCAGCAGCGGTTGCATCGCATTTCTTTGAAGGCAGGATAACCAAAATTTTTGGCTCGATCGAGGAGTTGGCATCGGAGCTCACGATGAGGCTCGAACGATTTGAAGGGCGAACACGTTTCGAGCCCATTGGCCGAGAGTTGGCGGCCAGAGACTTGCTCCACGGTCCATCTAACGCTTCAGGAACCTTGGATTCCGCCGTTCCGCCGCCAGTAGCGAGAGGGGTCGCAAAGCCGGAATTGCGGCCTCGAACGTCGAAGACTTTAGAATAACTGTCGTGTGTGGCACGCCCAAAGCGATTAGCGATGGGCGTGGGAAGTGTGTCAAATGACTCTAGCGATTCACCACGCCCTTCGTACCTCAGAGCGTGCCACCCAGCTTATAGGTAAATTTCAAACTGCCCCTCGCCTTAAACGAAATTTTCGCGAAATTGGGATTCATGGAATTTCACTACGAGTGAAAAGCGACATTCCTCAATCTTCGGCTAACCTTGAAATCGAACTGGCTTTTGTTTCGATGACGTGTTCAAAATGTTAGATATCGACTCCCAAGAACCGTTTTCCAGACTGGCAACCGTTGCATCTGCATGGTCAATGCCATGTTCAATGGACTGTATCAATCGCGATCGCATGCATCCAAGTGAATCAAATAAATGAGGATGGATCATTCCAATCGCAGCTTCGCAGATGCGTTGGTTCATGCGAGGCGAAACAGGTGGGTGATCGCAATGTTCATCCAGCCATGCACGGCAACTGGCTTGGAGGAGTGACCATACCACTTTGGACTCGGTACCAAGCGTGCGATGACTATAGTCCTCCGCAAACTCCTCCATTCGAGATTCAGAAAAAGAGTATTGAGCTCCTGACGACGAATTGGCAAAATACCCGAGCAGCATGTCGGTCCAATGCTCCAAGTAGTGTCGCAAGCGGTTTAGCTCCTCGGCATCCGAAATCCCGCGTTCCACTCCTTCGAGAATGATCGTCAGGCAGCGGTTGCGGACTTCGCAGTGCGTGCTCAAAACGTTGTGCAATATCGATCGCGAATCGCAATCCACTTGTCTTTCTTCGAGCTGAGCAGCAACGGCGACGCAAACTCTTGTAAGAGGTTCTGCCAGAAGTATTTCTTCGATGACGCTCCTGAGTTTATGCCAAGCCCGAACGCGCCGAGCAATGCTTAACGACAGGGTTTGTGTTCGAAGATTCGAAAGCATCGCGTTCCAACCATCGAAACGGATCCGACTCCTCAGCCAGTATTCGTTGACAGCTTCCACCGGCAAAGCGTGTCGTTCGCAACTCAGTGTTGCGCCGTGGTATCCCCACAAGCCTGCCATTTCAACCAGCCAACCGGAGTGCATGAGGTTTCTCGTGATCAGTGTCGCCTCTCCCGAAGCGCGGTTCGTAATCTTGGATTCCTCTAGGTTTATCCAAGTCGACCAACAACTCAAGGCTGTCACCTCGCGAAATCAGAGGATGAGTTAGCAGACAGGTGCCTCAATCGGTACAAACAACATTTTTGTCGCCAAGCGTTATATCTTGTGGAAAATACCCAATTCTGAGTAATGATGAGGTACAGTCTTGAACGATCACATTGGTCATTCTTGACTCGAAATGGGGACTTCAAAAAGATGAAAACCAGGACAACCCTTAGTATCGTCACAATCACACTTGTCGCTATCGTGATGACGGTCTCAGCGAGCGACGTCAGTGCAAAACAACACAAGCAAATAGTCAATGGCAAGGAAGTGGTGGTTCACAGCAACCCCATTCCTGTTATCCTGCATCGGATGGTGCCACCGCAGTACGGCCGGCACGTTACGAAAAAGGAAGTGTCCCACGGCAAGAAATCGCAGCCAATCGTGACCGCCAAGGCCAAGAATCGACCGTAGTCGAGCTTAAGGACCGGTCGATCAATAAACGTCGGATTTGTGCAGTGGGATAGGCTTCTAGCCTGTCATTTTCAGCTTGACAGGCAGGAAGCCTATCCCAGTAATTGACCGAGCGATCCTAAACAGTGGTTGTTAAGGGTGTGGATTTGTCGAAAACATGAAAGTTCAACGTGGAAATTTGGCCTGCGATTGATTTGCTCGGTGGCAAATGCGTGAGATTACAACAGGGCGACTACAGTCGGAACACAGTTTTTAGCGATAGCCCTGCGGACGTTGCGATAAGGTGGTTCGCGGCCGGTTCTCAATTCCTCCATTGCGTCGATTTGGAGGAATTGAGAACCGGAAGCATCGTCAACGAGCAGGCAATTCTCAGTATCGTTGCTGTGGCCGAAAATCGAATCGTCCAATTAGGCGGCGGTGTTCGAACGGAAGCGACGATTGAACGGTTGCTCAATCTGGGGCTATCTCGTTT
>JBBRJI010000167.1:0-9584 GCA_038219625.1 Pirellulales bacterium
CCTCGCTCAGCCACAAATACCATTCCATTCCTTTACTGACCGTGTTGTGCGGGGCGCAGCAATCGATCGTAAGGCGCCTTGCCCTGATTATCCGGCGTGGCAACATACTCGCCTGTTGAAATAATTGGCTCGACCGCTTCTTTTCGAATGTGTTTTGTCAGCGCCAGAACCGATTGCCGACCCATTTCGAATGGGTCTTGCAACATGATGCCAGCCACTGTGTTTTCGCTCATACCACGGATCAGCGTGTCGCTTGGATCAAACGCGACAAACTTCACTTTGCTAGCCAGACCGGTTTGAACGAGCGCCTCCAGTACGCCGTTGCAATTCGGCTCACATACGGCGAAGATGCCGGTAACTTGATCTCGATACTTGTTCAGCAATTGCGTTGCTTTGGCAAGCGCCTCTTCTGTTTTAGTACCAGCGTATTGGTCGGACGAGAGCACTTCGATCCCTTTTTCTTTCGCGATCGCTTCCAGGAAACCCTCTTCGCGCTGGGCTGTGCTCTCGCTACCCGGATTGTATCGAAGCATGATGACCTTTCCTTGATGTCCAATGGCATCAGCCAGACATTCGCCGGCCAAAACGCCACCTCGATGGTTGTCCGTCGCGACGTAGCTAACAATCTTTGGCCCCTTGCCGAGCCCGCTGTCAAAGATCACGACTGGGATGTTTTCGGCGTTGGCTTCGGAGACCACGTCCATCAAGGACTGCGAGTGATTCGGGGCGAGGACAATACCATCCACACGATTGGTGATGAAGTTTTTTACAACTGCAATCTGGCCAGCGGTGTCTGCTTCGGTTTCGGGCCCTTTCCATAGAACTTCGACGTCACCGACTTCCTTGGCGGCTGCTTCAGCCCCAGCATGTACCGAACGCCAGAACTGGTGGCTCGTGCCTTTGGGAATCACTGCGATCCGAAGCTTGCCTTCCTTCGCTTTGACGTTGGCTTTATTTCCAATCGAAGGAGAAGGTTCGCAGCCAGCAAGAGCGAAAAGTACGGAACACAAAACGAACGACACAACTTGAGCGGCACGGAAGGAATGCAGCATGAATACTACCTTTATCCACATTACAGATAACTTTGTTTGGGAGGACGATCGTTTAACGGGGTAAAACAGGTTAAACAGAAACGCAACGACTACTTAAAATCACCGGCTCGGATGATAACAAGTTTTTTCGGGTCGATGAACTTCTGAAATGCTTCGCGAACATCTTCAGCTTTCAAATTCGCGATTCGGGATTCCTGCTCCGCGTCAAACGCAAAGGTTCTACCCAAATTCAAATTCGATGCCAATTGGCCCGCTATCGCTTGATCTGCTGACCTGGAAATCTTAAGCGATTCCAAAAATGCTTTTTTCGAGTCGGTCATTTCCAGCTCCGTGGGTCCGTCCTTGATGAACCGCGTCAGCTCCTCCATTGCCGCCACCTCGACCGCATCGATGTTGCCAGGATTCGTAATCGCATTGATCGTGAATCTCGCATCCGAACCGCGCGATGGAACCGTGATCGAACTTGTCACGCCGTAGGAAAGCCCTTCTTTTTGTCGGATGCGATCACCCAGTCGCGACGACAAAGTCCCACCTCCAAGAATGAAATTTCCAATTTGCAACGGAATGCTTGTGGGCGATGCGTCATTCAATGTGAACGGCAGTCCTGCCAAGAAAACGGCGTTGGCCTTGTCAGGCGTGACGATGTTGTCTTTGGAACCGGCGACATCGGTCTTCGCAGCCCGCTCAATCGATTTGAAATTGGTATTGGACTTCCAGTTGTTCAAGATTTTTTCGATGGCTGGGGCGACTTTCTCAGGTTCAAAATCCCCCACGATCCCGATCTCAACCGTCCCTGCCGAGAGCTGCTTGTTGTAGATATCGACAACCTGTTCCAGACTTACATTTTTAACATCCTCGATGCTCTCACTGGTCGTCGGAACATATCGCACGTCTCCTTTCGAATACAGCGAAAGGGATCTTGCGAGTTGGACTCCCGCCAGAGCAGCGGGATCGAAGAGCATCTCCGTCATTCGCGAGGAAGACCGAAGCTTCATCTGTTCGAAGTCATCGCTTCCAAAGGCAGGGCTCCTCAAGATTTCGCCTAACAATTCAATACCAGCCACAAGTGATTCTCGTTTGGCGGTCACGGACAAACTTAGCTGTCCAGCCGATCCGCTGCCGCCGCCTCGACCACCACGGCCTCGGCCACCACCCCCGCCACCGGCAGAGATTTGTACCCCCAACGCGTCCATCTTTTCTTGCAGAGCCTGTCGGTCCATGGTCTTGGTACCGGACATCATCAACATCGGCAACATCCCCGCAGCGGTATTCATGCCTTTGAGAGACTCTTCGTTGCCGTAGTGAAGTGTCATGGAGAAGGCCACTGTCTCTCCGCGATTTTTCTTAGGAATCATTGCGACTTTGATTCCATCGACTTCCATGCGTTTGGTTCGGGAATCCAAATTCTCTGGAGTTGGATCAAAGGATTCACCAGCCAAACCTGCAGTGCCGCCACGGTAGTCTTTTACGATGTCAGCGATGGAGGCCACTCCAGGCACGGTCAATCTCTGAGGAGTGTCTGCAGGAATGAAAATCCCAACCGTTCGGTTGTACTTCTTGAAGTAAGTCTTGGCGACTCGGTTAACATCCTCGAGTGCTACCGCCGCGAGTCGATCCCGTTGCAAGAAAAACAACCGCCAATCTCCGAGCGCGCTGGCCGAGCTAAGCGTTTGTGCCATGGTGGCTGCATTCGAAAGCGTCTGCTCCGTTCGGCGTTTGGCTCGAATTTTCGCCCGCTCGATTTCTTCCGTCTTGATCGGTGTGTTCTCAATTTCGTCAAGGGTCTTAAGCAACAGGTCGTTTACCTTTTCGAGCTTGCTTTCCGCGGGTTGGGCCGAGAAAGAAAAGAGGCCAGGATCGTGCGAGTTATCAGCAAAAGCACTTGCACCGGTAGCCAGCCGAGTTTCGACGAGCACTTGATCGAGCAAACCGACTTTGTCTTCCGAGAGGACGCTGGCAAGAATCGATAGAGGAGCCCAGTCGGGGTGTGACGCAGCAGGAATGTGGTAGACGACGTTGATCGCTCCGACACTGCCGACGCGACGTAGAACGACTGACCGTTCGCCGTCCTGCGGTGGCTCTTCGGTATAAGTTGCATCGAGCCGTCGCTCCGGTTTTGGAATGGAGCCAAGGTATTTGGTTGCATACTCCAATGCCTTGGATTCTTCAAACTTGCCAGTGACAACCAGTACTACATTGTCGGGTTGATAGTATTTGCGATAGAAATCCTGCAGGTTGTTGATGGGAACTCGTTCGATATCCGAACGATTGCCGATCGTGCTCTTGCCATAGTTGTGCCATTCGTACGCGACAGCTTGGACTCGTTGTGAAAGCACACCCTGTGGGCTGTTCTCCCCACGTTCGAATTCGTTGCGAACCACGGTAAACTCGGACATCAAGTCTTCGCGTTTGATGTAGCTATTGACCAACCGATCGGACTCCATGTGAATCGCGAAGTCCAGATTCTCATCTGTGGCGGGTAGTGTTTCGAAATAGTTGGTTCGGTCGACGTTGGTGGTGCCGTTGAAACTGGCCCCGTGATCTCGCAACGCTTTTGGGACTTCTGGAAACGTTGGTGTCCCTTTGAAGACCAGGTGTTCGAGCAGGTGCGCCATTCCCGCTTCGCCGTATCCCTCATGGCGAGAACCGACAAGCACGGTCATGTTAACGGTAATCGTCGGTCTGGAAGCATCGGGTAAAAGTAATACACGAGCGCCATTGGAGTAACGGTATTCCGTTACTCCCTCGACCGTCGCGATTTTTTCAAAAGCGTCTTTCGCGAAGAGTGTGTTCGCCATGAATAAAACCACCGCGAGGCTTAGACTTTTCCGCATAGGGTGCTGCTCCGCAATAAATGAAAAAACGATAAAGGGAAATAAGTTAGTATCACTAGTGTTGTAGCGAAACTCGCCAAGAGTTTCGGCGACCTCCCATTCCGAAAGTCTTGGCGACTTCCGCTACGGGAAAATCGGACAGTTATTGATCGAACAGTCCCTAGTTGCTAACAGTGAACAGTGAACGTTGTTTAGTCTAGCATCCACCGATCGCCATGGTGCTTAAAATGGACGACGGTTTGCATTTTGGGACGGAGAATATCGCTCCGCACCTACCCCGTAGCGTTCGAATCGTCGCTCGCCTAAGATGCCCTCTTCGTCGAGCTACCTTTTTTTGACTGGGATGATTTGAATGCGTTGCGAGAGCTTTTCCGGTGATTTGGTCCAATCAACATGCGATTGCCTCGTAGTGGGGATTGATAGTACGTGGAGCGAATCCTCGGAAATTGCGAAAATCGACCTAGCCACAAATGGCTTGTTGCTTCGACTCATTGAGTCGGAAGAGATATCGACCAGACCTCTCAAAGTCACGCAGATCATCGAACCCGCGGGACTGTCCGTGAAAATGTTGGTAACCGTCGGCTTAGGCTCGCGTGATTCCGCCGATCCAAATGTTTACTCACGTGCGGCCGCAGCGGCTTTGAAAGTCATCGCTTCCAAAAAACGAAACATAGTGCGTGTTGTGGGATTCAACGCACCGCCACTTTTGCTTCGCGGCGCTGTCTCGGGCGCCATGGTCGGTTGCGTCGGCCAAGATCTGTTTCGAAAAGAAAAATCGTTGGTTGAGCCGGACTGCATCGAATGGGTCGGCGTCGACGAAGCTACCGTACATGCCGGAATGATTCTCGGGGAAGCTATCAATTTCTCACGTCGATTGGTCAACTTGCCTCCAAACTACCTCTATCCCGAAACGCTGGCAGACGAAGCCCTTAACCTGGGCCGGTCGCACTCTCTGGAAGTCGAGGTTTGGGACAGAAGAAAGCTAGAGATAGAAGGCTGCGGGGCACTTCTTGGAGTAGCTCGTGGCTCGGTCCGTGATCCACGTTTGGTCATTCTGCGATACAACGGCGGGACTGCAGGCCAAGCCCCGACGGTTTTGGTTGGCAAGGGTGTGACGTTCGATAGCGGTGGCTATTCCATCAAACCAACGGATGGAATGCTTTCCATGAAATGCGATATGGCAGGCGCAGCCACGGTCCTAGGGATCATGAAGGCCGCAGTGCAGTTCAAAGTCAAGCACAACCTCGTTGCCATTTTGGGCTTAGTAGAGAATATGATCTCGGGCGATGCATTCAAACTCGGAGATGTTTTGACCGCCCGCAGTGGCAAAACAATCGAAATCCACAACACCGACGCGGAAGGACGTTTAGTTCTTGCCGATTGCCTCAACGTCGCACTCGATCAAAAGCCTGCGAGAATCGTTGACTTTGCGACCTTAACCGGAGCATGCGTGGTGGGGTTGGGGCTCGAGATTTCTGGCTTGATGACCAACAACGAAGCTTGGCAGAATGAGATTAAGCAAACGGCAGACGAATGCGGCGAATACACTTGGCCGTTGCCCATGCACTCATTCTTTTCGGAACAGATTGCCGGCAAGATCGCGGACATCAAAAACGTGGGTGAAGGACGATACGGCGGAGCTATCACAGCCGCAAAATTCTTGCAAGAGTTTGTCGGTGAAGTACCTTGGACCCACATTGACATCGCTGGACCAGCCTTTTTGGATAGCGCCAAACCTTGGTGCGATGCAGGCGGAACCGGAACGCTGGTCCGAACCTTTGTCGAATTGCTATCCAAGTAGATAGGCTGTCATCAAGAGGTAGACATGACACAAAAAACAGTTTCGCGAAGAGCGTTCATGGGGTGTGGTGCTATGGCCTCGATTCTGCCTACGCTAGTAGATGCACAAGGTTCCGAGCGAACCTCGGAAACCGCGTGGCTCAAGCCCAAGGGACTCAAAAACGGAGACACCATCGCATTCGTCGCTCCGGCAGGCCCCGCGGACCGAGAACTGGTTCTTATCTACAAGAAGCAGCTCGAACGAGATGGATTTCAAGTTCGGCTCGATGACCGAATGCTTGACCGAAAAACGGAATACTTGGCTGGGGACGATAACCAACGAGCCGATGAGCTCAATCAAGCGATTCTAGATCCCATTGTGCGAGCGATCTTTCCAGTTCGAGGTGGTTTCGGATTGACTCGTATCCTCGATCGAATCGACTTCGACAGCTTGCGGAGCGACCCCAAAGTCATCACTGGGTATTCGGACCTAACAGCTCTCCATCTGGCAATCGCTCGCAGGTCGCACGTGATCTCGTTTCATTCGCCGATGCCAATGAGCAACCTTGCTAAAGGAAGCCTACCTGAACATTCTTATGCGTTGAATTCCTTCGAACGGATGCTGTTCGTGGATAAATTTCCTAATTCGCTAACGGGTTCAGCCATCGAAGTACCGATCGCTGAACCGGTCAAAGTGATCAACACAGGAAAGGCTCAAGGTCGATTGATCGGCGGCAATTTATCGCTCGTATGCGCGACCATGGGAACTCCTTATGCGATCGAACCCACTGGAGTCATTTTGTTTCTCGAAGATGTCAATGAAGCACCTTATCGAATCGACCGACTTTTCTCGCAACTTCGACTTGCAGGGGTCCTGGATTCGGTGGCTGGCATGATCCTGGGTCAGTTTACAACCAAAGAGCCGAACGAAGAAAAGCAGATCGATAAAGTGATCCGAGAGTACGTCAGCCCACTCCATTGCCCTGTGGTTGCTAATTTCCCCGTCGGACACGTCCCAAAAAATGCAACTTTGCCTCACGGTGCCATGGTCGAACTTGATGCCGACCGAGGTGCCCTCAAGTTGCTTGAGGAGCCATGTTATCGCTGAAGAGGTAGCCGGATCGGAGAGGGCTAGATGGACTGGGGTAGGGATTGCTAGCGACTCCCACGCCCTTCGTACCTCAGGGCGTGCCACACGTGTCGATACCACATCTATGGCTTTGCTCCGTCTACGCTGAGCATGATGCTTTCGGAGTGGCTATTGAACTCCGGAGCGTACATGCATTGAATGTTGGCCATGCCGGTCGGATACTTGCCTGCATGTTGTACCCGAACTATATACTCGAACACATAAGTTCCCTTGGGCAAGTAGTCGATGAAGAAATGCGAAGCCGTGTCGCGAGTGCTTTCATAATACGCCAGCCCATCTTGGTATCGGTATTGGCTTAGAACACTCACCGGCTCCGTTCCGCTACCGCGATGATCCTTCATGTGAACATACTCCATGTCGCGATCGGTTCTCAAAGTGATCCGGCACACGATCTCGTCCCCGATCGAAACCGAACCTGCAACCGGTTCGAGAATAGGACCGCTCTTCGTTAACGTTCGCCTAAACAGTTGTTTCTCAAGCTTGAGCGGGGTGCCGTCGTGTGGCGTTATCTTTCCAATGTCTTCCAGGTATTGCCAATGCATACTTCCCCAACTGACTCCGGCATCGGTCTTGGTCAAGATGATTTTGCCGAACTCGGGCTTGATCTCACCGCGAACAAATTTCTGTTCGTAAAAACCTGTTCCCGCTTCCACATTCTCGGGCTTGATCAGTTGGTCGGCCAATTTCACTTGCACCAATGCATCCGAGGCTAGCAACTTTTCACCTCGCAACAGCAATGCATAGACGGCGTCGGCGGTCGCCTTGGTCGTCTTCCAATCCTGAGTTTGCTTTTGCTTGAGCAGCCAGACCTTGCAATCCTCAACAGCTACTTTGTCGTTGGCCACTTCATCAAAGGCCTCAATCATTAAGGCCTGCGTCTCGATCGGTGCGTGATACCACCACCACGAACGCTCGGTATCTCGCCAGAACATCCCCATCTCTTCGTTGGAAACAGATCGTTCTCGCAGGCTCTTCACAATATCCTGCGGGGTATCGAGATTTCCGAATCGCTTGAGCCCAATGGCGATGTGGGCTTCCGATTGGCGGCAACCGACCTTTAGCCAATAGTTCTTCGCTTGACGCTTCCAATAGTCGAGCGCCACTTGATGCTCGGCTCCGACCGGCATGTCCTCTAGAAAGAAACTGCGACCGTAAAGATACAAAGCCATCGTCGACACCAAATGGTTCTCCTCTGGATCCTTAGAATGAAGTCGAATCTGGTCGTATCGCTCGTGCATCCATGCATCGAGTCTCGCTAGGGCTTTTACGGCAGGAGCAAGATCAACCTTCACCCCCAATTGTCGCATTCGACCGAAACCGGTCACGATATAAAGGGATAGGTACTCGTTGTCCGGTCCGCCTGGAAACCAAGGCCACATGCCATTGTCTCGTTGCATCTCGGTCAATTTTCGCGTGGCGCTCGCGATTTCAGTCGTGAGCCGATTTTCATCGAAGAGGACGCCGACATTGCGTCGCGATTGCGATTCGCGATCGGCATCGCGCAACCAAGGTGTTTCTTCGATTATCACCGACTTGAGGTCTTGATTCTTGGAAAGCGGTGAAACCAATGCCTCCGGCTGAATGTTCTTCCAAGTGTCAAAGACGCGACGAATCTTGGGATCGCTATTCGCAACATGCTGTGCAAGCTGATTGGCGTACAAACGATTGAACGTTTGCTCGCTGCACTCGTAAGGAAACTCCATCAGATACGGCAGGGCAAGAACCGCGTACCAAGCTGGCTGCGTAACCATTTGCACGGTGAGCGATTGATGTTTTAACGAATCCGATTTGGCTGACTCGAGAAGCTTCTTGAACTCGAACTCTTTCGTCGACGCACCCCGAATAGGGAGTGGCATCGATTCGGTAACCAAGATCCGCTTGGACAAAACAGGCAGCATCCCCTCCTCACCATCGGAAAGCTTTTCAGTCGCTCCGACGGTTTTGTAAATAATGGGATAAGCCCCATCAGGTACAATTAGCTTCCACTTGTAGCTTTTCGACTCACCGGCGGCGACGTCAAAAACTTGCTCTTGGGTTACGTTGCCAAAAGCTGCGTCAACCACTTGGTTGTCGCGAGCGTCGAAAAGATTCAAAGCCACGCGACCGGATTGCGACTGTGCGGATTGATTGCTGACCTTCACACTAAACTCAAGCACATCCCCCTCGCGCAGAAATCGCGGCGGGTTGGGCTGAATCATGATGTCTTTGGCCGTGATAATTTTGTCCTCGAGATACCCGCTGCGCAATTCCTTGTCGTGAGCAAAGCCGAGGAATCGCCACGTCGTTAAAGCCTCCGGCATGGTGAACTCCAATTTTATATTGCCTTCGGCGTCCGCGATCAAATTGGGATAAAAGAAAGCGGTTTCGTTGAGGTTCTTGCGAGCAGAAACTTGGCTGAGGTCGGGACCGTTGCTGGGGGTGGTGGCCGGTGGTGCTCCAGCTAAACTAGCTGATTCGGCTGGAAATGCTGTATTGGCAACCGCATCGCCTAGCATCTCAGCTGCCGCAATCATCGTCTTGGGAGCAGCGGATGCTGGCATCGGACGCCCACCGTATCCTCCTAGTTCGCCCCCAGCCATGCCTCTCGAAGAACGGAACATCATTCCCTCCATTTGAAACCCGCCCTGCACTTTGAACTCCGGGGGGAAATCTCGATACCGCAATTCAATGGTCTTCTGACTACTTGCCCATTGACCTCGGATCAGGTTGAGTCCCTGAGCATTGTTTTCAAAGGAGCTATTTAGGCGAGAGGAGTCTTGGCGGAAGACG
>JBBRJI010000168.1:0-9549 GCA_038219625.1 Pirellulales bacterium
GCAAAACCTACCGCTGGAGCAATAGTCTAAGCGATTCGGAGGTGAAACGCGAATTTCGTCCGGTGTGGCGCGCCAACCACGGGTGGCGAACCATGTGTGGCCCGCCAACCCCGGGTGGCACGCCCAAAGCGAAGCGTGGGCGTGGTCACGCGAGTTATGCTGGCCTTGCCAGTTTGGACGCCAGGGACGTCCAAGGTATCTGGCAGTTCCCACGCCCTTCGCAAACTCAGGGCGTGCCACACGTCAATACTCAGGGCGTGCCACACGTGAACACTCAGGGCGTGCCACACGTGAATACTCACGGATGTGCCACACGTGAATACTCAGAGAGGTGCCACGTGAATGCGCAGGAACGCCACACAAGGTATGCCAACTCACACAAGTCAAACAATCCCAGACACCAATTTGCCGTGGACGTCGGTCAATCGATAACGACGCCCTTGGAACTTGTAGGTGAGTCGTTCATGGTCGATACCGAGCAGGTGCATCATGGTCGCTTGCAAGTCGTGGATGTGTACACCATCGCTTGCAATGTTGTATCCAAACTCGCATGTCTCTCCATAAACGGAGCCCGCTTTGATACCGCCCCCCGCCATCCACATCGTGAAGCAACGCGGATGATGGTCCCGACCGAAATTGGCTTGGATCTTGCCCTGGCAGTAGTTCGTCCGCCCGAATTCGCCACCCCAAACGACGAGCGTATCTTCCAATAGTCCACGACTCTTTAAATCACTCACCAAGGCAGCGGCAGGTTGGTCCGTCTCGTTGCAGATCTTGGGCAACCCGCCGGGAAGTCCGCCATGGTGATCCCAATCTTGATGGTAGAGCTGGATGAAGCGAACCCCTCGTTCCGCCAATCGGCGAGCCATTAAGCAATTGGCGGCGAATGTACCCGGCTTCTCCACGTCGGGGCCATAGCTATCGAGCGTGCTCCTCGATTCGCTCGACAAATCGGCAACTTCAGGCACACTCGACTGCATCTTGAAAGCCATCTCGTAGTGTTCGATACGATTCTGAATTTCGACGTCGTGCGCTTCCGCTAGTTTGTGCTCGTGCAACTCGCGAAGCCGATCCAGCATCAACCGCCGACTCTCGCCACTCACTCCATCTGGGTTGCCCAGGTATAGCACTGGGTCTTTGGCGGCTCGCAACAGAACTCCTTGATGCCGGGTCGGAAGAAAACCGCTTCCCCAGAGATGGGCTCCAAGTGGTTGTCCCCCTTTGTCCTTGGTGATTAATACGACGTAGGCTGGAAGATTGGCGTTCACCTGGCCCAGCCCGTAACTCAACCACGAACCGATACTAGGTCGGCCAGCTATCTGCGTCCCGGTTTGAAAGAATGTAACGCCCGGCCCATGATTGATCGCTTCGGTATACATCGAACGAACGATGCATAGGTCCTCGGCAATGCTCGCGGTATGTGGTAGTAACTCACTGATCCAGGCGCCGGCTGGCCCGTGCTGCTGAAACTTGAACGGCGAGCCGACCAGCGGCAGCGAAGACTGATTTCCGGACATGCCCGTCAGTCGCTGTGTGCCGCGAACGGATTCCGGCAACTGCTCGCCCTGCAAGGTATTTAACGTCGGCTTGTAGTCGAACAGATCGAGGTGAGACGGACCACCCGACATAAATAGGTAAATGACGCGCTTAGCTTTCGGAGTGAAATGCGGAGACCCCAAGACGCCGTGATCGACCAACGCCCCCTTCTCCTCGGCTGCTTTCGAATCGGCTGCTTTCGAATCTGCCGAAAGCATTTCGGCCATGGCAATACCACCTAACCCTAAACCAGTGCAGCCTAAACCAGCATTGCCAATAAAGCTCCTCCGCGAGGTTTCGGTGGAATGCATGCTCAGGTCGTTTGAGTTTAAAGAATCGTTCATCTTATTGGCCATTTGTGTGGACAGTTTATCGTTTCACAACACAAAAATCATGATTGAGCAGGGCTTGCGCGAGGATCGTCGCAGCGGCCGCCTCAGGCCCAGGAATCTCTTTGTCGCGAGGTGCATTGCCTATTTTCAACAGCAAATCGGCATCCGCTGGATGCGCTCGAAAATGCTCCAACTGTTCGCGATAAAGGCGACGCAGAATTTCCGATTCCTTCGGGCTTGGGCTTTGGCTCAAGCAAAGTCGACATCCATTCTCGATCATTTTGGAAACGTCTCCGTGATTGTCGCGATGCAACTTTTCGCCGCAGACGCGAGCGGCTTCGACATATTGAATTCCATTGAGCAAGACCAAGGCTTGAAGCGGTGAATCGGTCCGCTCCCGTTTGGCTGTGCAGACTTGCCGCCGAGGTGCGTCAAAAGCAATCATGGCCGGCGGTGGCCCAGTTCGTCGCCAATTGGTGTAAAGACTTCTTCGATAAACGGTGTCGTCGTTATTCGTCTTGACTGGTTTAAACGATTCGGCCATTTCATAGGGATTTACCGGCGGGCCACCCATTTTTCGATTGAGTAATCCCGAGACGGAAAGGACATTGTCGCGGATCATTTCTGCCGGCAATCGAAAGCGTGGCCCGCGTGCCAACCATTCATTGTCGGGATCATCGGCCATGATTTGCTCTTCTGCAATACTTTTCTGCTGATACGTCTTGCTCATCACAATCGTTTTCAAAAGCTTTTTCATGTCCCAACGATTGGCAATCAAATCCGATGCAAGCCAATCGATGAGGTCGGGATAAAGCGGCCGCGACCCTTGACTTCCAAAGTCCTCTGAAGTTCGTACTAAACCTCGACCAAACAGGTTTTGCCAAATTCGATTGACAGTCACGCGAGCGGTCAGTGGATGTTGGGGTTCCGTCAACCACTGAGCCAACCCAAGACGATTCCTGGGCGCGCCTTGCGGGAAAGGAGAAAGGGCATTGGGCGTGCCCGCGAACACCTCATCCCGGGGTTGGTTGTACTCTCCTCGAACGAGCGTAAAAGCCTTCTTCGGTTCGGGAAGCTCACGCATGACCATGATCTCTTCGGTTCCATCGGCCGCTTTGTTGTACTCGCCGCGGGCAGCCCGCAATTCGTCAAGATGAGTCTTCCACTCCGTGTTCTGGGTCGCAAGAAAATACTTGAACAAGTCTTCACGAACCGATTCCGACTTCTCCGTTCTGGACTTCGTTAGTAGTTCGCTTGCAGCATTCTCATCGAATAAGTGGAGCGACTCAAGTGCAGTCACATGACGATCGAAGACACGAAATTCGTCGATCAACCCACCCTTAAAACCTCGATCGCGAAATCGCTCCCCTAGCGTAATATTGTCCCCACCACCTCCGGTAATCTCTTTGGTGAGTCTGTCTTTAACGACGATCGTGTCGGCGGATTTGCCATCGACGAAGATCGCGAGCCCTTCCGCTCGACTACTTCCATCCGACGTAACCACGACGTGAATCCATGTATTGAGCGGAACCTTTTCATGCGCCGCGATCGAAATCGCATTCCCAGGCCAGAAGTGGATCAAAGACCATTTGAGACGACCTTCTTCGATCAACAGTTCGTAGCCACGACTTGCCGCATCCGTCCAGGCTCGCGAGCGATGAAAGAGGACAGCACGCTCTTTCTCGTCCGGAGTTTTCAGCCAAAGGGAAACGCTGAACGGTTCGTGCCTCGCAAAATTGCCGATGGGCAAATCAACGGGATCATCCCCCGTAAACTCGATCGCGTTGTTGAACTTCCCAGCAACCACTCGATTCTCGCCTCGAAGCAACGCCGGCTTGTCTTGCTTGATTTGGTTCGCCAGTTTGTCCCCATTTACTTCGTCAAACGAAAATCTAGACAACTCATTCTTGGCCAAACCCTCCACCAAAAGCATCTGGTTGATCTCGCTATTGGATGACGACTCACGGGTCTTAAGCCATTCGAAAAAGTGGATTCGCAAGGATGGTTTCAGTGTCTGCTGATGCGATTCCCGTTCCGCAACGATCCCTTTCAAGCTGGCTAACTTTTCCTTGGCACTGGCATCGTTCAACCAAAGCGTGGGCGTAGGGGGCGAGCGAGTGAAGTAGGAATAGAGGCCTGCTTCATCAATGTTTTGAAACATCGAAAAGAGCTGATAGTATTCTTTTTGGGTGATCGGATCGAATTTGTGATCGTGGCAACGAGCGCATTCGAAAGTCAGACCAAGAAATGCCGTCGCAAAGGTCTGAACCCGATCGCAAACGTACTCGACTCGATACTCCTCCTCGACACTGCCTCCCTCAGACTCTTGCTGATGCAATCGATTGAATGCGGTCGCAAGGATTTGATCGTCGGTTGCATTCGGAATCAAGTCACCGGCAATCTGAAACTTAATGAAATCATCGAAGGGGAGATTGTTATTAAAAGCCCGGACAACCCAATCTCGCCATGCCCACATGTCTCGTTCGCGATCGACTTGGAATCCATAGCTGTCGGCATAGCGCGCCACGTCGAGCCAATCGACCGCCATTCGTTCGCCGTACGCGGTTGATTCGAGCAGACGATCGACCACGCTTTCGTATGCGGTTGGAGACGAGTCGTTTAGAAAGTCCGCTATTTCTGCAGGTGTTGGTGGCAGTCCTGTGATGTCAAAGCTTAACCGACGGATCAACGTCCCGCGATCGGCGGGTTGCTGTTGTGTAAGTTCACGCTTAAAGAGTGCGTCCCGAACGATGGCATCAATCGGGTGCTGGATTGCTTGCTTCTCGGGCAGCATGATTGGCCGAAGCGATAAAAAGGACCAATGTCCTTCGTAGATCGCCTCTTGTTGGATCCACTGTTCCAAAATGGCAACTTCTCGCTCGGTGAGCGGCTCGATTTTCGAAGCCGGGGGCGGCATGTGTTCCTCGGGATCATGACTTTTAATTCGCTTGACCAGTTCGCTTTCCGCGGGTTTGCCAGGAACAAACGCATTAGCCGAAAGAGCATCTTCGCGCACATCCAGTCGCAGGTCCGCTTCGCGTTTGGCCGCATCTGGACCATGGCAAAAGAAGCACTTATCGGACAGGATCGGACGGACGTCTCGATTGAATTGGATCGGCTCTTCGCCGAAGGCCGAAAGCGAAAGAAAGATCAGAGCAGGAAGGATGGGCAGGTATCGCATGATCGTCTTATTCTAATCGAACGAACCGAACGAACACGAGGACTAGTGGTGCAGCGAGGATGTTTGTCCCACAAAATTGACCTTTTGTGGGACATAAGGTACGATTAGGCGACCGGCAGATTGGATTATCCCAACCCGAAGCGCAAGCGAGGGACAATTCGCGGGTCCCTCACTTAGGTATCGGATTAAGCTTGGTAATTTTCAAATCGCCGCTCGCTTAAAAGAAAGGGAGGTATTATGGCAGAAGGTATCAACGTTAGATTTACGGGTGAACTTCAGCGGTTCATTCAAGACAGAACGGGTGCATCCGGACTCTACGGGTCCGCCAGCGAATACATTCGTGACCTTGTCAGACACGACTATGAGCGTGAAGAACAACGCAAGTGTCATTGGCTAGGGCATGAATTGAGGGCTGGCGCTGAGGCTGATGACGCGGCGTTCTTGGAACTAGGCGCGGGAGCTATCATCGCGGACGCAAAGAAGCGCCTGTAGCTGAGCTAGGCCCTCGCTCAGGATTGCTTAGCCGAGTGAATTTCATATAGGCGCACGCAAGAGCCGCACGCGGAAGGGACTCGCTCGTCCACAATGAAAATCGAAGTGGATCCGGGCTACGTGCGGGCTTTCTTCTGGTACCGCACTGCGTTAGACTGACGGGTCGCTTGAATACCAATTGCGTTTTTGAACAACCTCTTGCCTTGGTCGGTGCGAATCATGTCTGATTTGAACTATTGGAAACATTCTAGTCGAACGGTTCTTTCGTCGATTTGCATCGTGTTGGTTGCCGCCACATTCGCATCCGCTGACCAGGTTGGCGTGCGCTTGCGATTTGGCGTCGGTGATAAAGAGCCAGCCGTGTGGGACGGATCGGTCACGGTTACCGATGGCAAACTGCTACACATCGACGGTTGGCGTTTTCAGCAAACGGATGCTGTCGTGGACGCCAGTTCATGGAAAGCACAAACACGGCGTGGCGCCGCTCGACGCACCAACAACCTTAGGCAAGCCAACCCAAATCGAAACAATGCCCCGGTCATGGACAATGGAGTCTTGCTCGCGATCAATGACGTCAAGCCGACCGCTCGCATTGCCATCAAAACCAAGCAAGGTGATTTTGATTTCGCTCTCTCCGACGTGGCAATAGGCAAATCCATTCCAGCCCTTGGCAAGCGAATCGAAATCGAGCGAACCGCATCGACCATGTCGATTGCTTCGACTCCAACCGACGACGACTTTCCTTCCTTGGCGAATGGCCCAAACGGTCTTGTCGCATTGGCCTATGTATCGTTTACTCCTGGATTGGACCGGGACGAGCGAGCGAGATCCATGACGGCAGCCCCGGAGGACTTCAGCTATTTAAAAACACCTACGGGAGGCGATCAAGTTTGGTTGCGATATTACCGCGACGGCAAGTGGACAGAACCGATGGCGGTTTCGGAAGGGAAGCAAGATGTTTACAAGTGCGCGGCCGCGATTGATGGTACTAACGCCACTTGGGTCATGTGGTCCGCGAATCGTGACGGCAACTTCGATATCTGGGCCAGAAAGTTGGAGCGCGAGAAATGGTCGGAAGCCATTCGACTCTCGTCGTCGGCCGGGACCGACAACTCACCTGTGGCGACAACGGATAGCGCCGGTAAAGTTTGGGTCACGTGGCAATCTGCACGCGACAATACTCTTTGTATCGTTTCGCGTCATCAAGTCGATAACGGCTGGTCGGAGGAGTTTTGCGTAAGCCCACAGCAAACGAGTTGTTGGTCTCCTACGATCGCGGCATCCTCCAGCAAAACGGGTGAGATCGCCATTGCTTGGGACACGTACGAAATGGGTGACTACGACATTTGGCTACGACGATTCGACCTAAGTGGCAAGCCTCGCGACGCACAACCAGTGGCAGAGACCGACGAACATCAGGCGCGACCAGCGTTGTGCTACGACCTGCAAGGCCGACTGTGGTGCGCTTGGGAAGCGAGCGGAGCAACTTGGGGCAAGAATTGGGGTGCGTTGGTTCAAGGGCAAGGGATTCCACTTTATCAAGATCGCCACGTCGGTCTACGGATCCTGGAGGGAGAACAATGGAAGGTTCCGTCGAGCGATTTTCGTCCTAGCCTACCTGACCTAAGTCGTCGAGTTGGCCCAGCGGCCAATCGGGTCCGCTCTCCAGAACCGGAAGCAGATACTCGCCAAGCGGGTGAAGAAGCCGAAACCGAAGCGAAGAATGGATTCAATAACTTGTCTCGCATGACTTGCGACAATCAAGGACGAATTTGGATGCTGGTCCGAACGCGACAACCGGATTTTCGTGCGGTCTTGGGCACGGTATGGTTGGAGTTCGCTACCGTCTACTCGGACAAAGCTTGGACTGGCCCCATATTGCTACCGCACAGCGACAACTTACTCTACAACTACCCGAGCGCAATCGCGTCCCAAAATGGGTTGATGGTGGTGCATTCTTCGGACCATCGACAGGATCGTAAGACCCAGCGGGCAGGGGGCGGCAACAACGAACTTGGTGGTGGTGGTGACCCCTTTATCAACGACCTCTTCTCAAGCCATCTGTCCATGCCGTCGGAACGGACAACGCCGATATTGACGCCGATATTGACTTCCGAACCGAAGAGTCTTTTGACCGGTCGATCCGTCTCGGAAGCCGTTGCAAAGGAACGAGCTGAAATCGAACGCTGTCGACAGTACCGTGCAACGGTGCAAGGGAAATCGATGCAAATACTGCGAGGTGAATTCCATCGCCATACCGAGATCAGTGGTGATGGTGGTGGTGACGGGGCTCTCGAAGACATGTGGCGGTACGCCATCGACGTGGCCGGGATGGACTGGATTGGCAATGGCGATCATGACAATGGAGCCGGTCGCGAATATCCCTGGTGGCTGACTCAAAAGACCACGGATGTCTTTCATCTATCCGGGAAGTTCGACCCGCTTTTCACCTACGAACGCAGCGTCCGCTATCCTGAGGGGCATCGCAATGTCGTGTTCCCCTATCGCGGTGTACGTACGCTGCCTAGGCTTCCTATTAGCGATCGCGATGTTGAGAAGTCTGCACCGGACACACAGATGCTCTATCGATATCTTCATCATTTCGATGGAATATGTGCATCCCATACTTCAGCGACAAGCATGGGGACGGATTGGCGCGACAACGATCCGGTTGTCGAGCCTTTCGTCGAAATCTATCAAGGAGCTCGTCAGAACTACGAACGACCCGATGCACCTCGAGCTCCGCAGGCGAGCGATTCGATCGGCGGCTGGGAACCAAAAGGCTTCGTCAATCTCGCGTTAAAGAAAGGTTACCGCTTGGCGTTCGAATCCAGCAGCGATCACCGTTCGACTCACATTAGCTACTCGTTGGTCTATGCGGAAGGTGCTTCGCGTCAAGCCATTTTCGACGGCATGAAAAGGCGACATGTCTATGCAGCAACGGAAAACATCATTGCCGATTTTCGATGCACCGATTCGACCGGAGTGGAACATATGCTTGGCGACGAATTTAATACAGCAAAAGCCCCTGAACTGAGAATCAAATTGGTTGGAACTGCTCCGTTCAAAAAAGTTTTTATTGTGAAAGATGATGAATATGTGAAAGTAGTTTCGCCGGGCAAAGAAGAGGTCGATTTGGCTTGGACGGACCCATCTCCGTCGGTGGGCAAAGCAAGTTACTATTACGTTCGCGGGGAGCAAGCGGACGGTGAGCTTGTGTGGGTTTCGCCTATGTGGATTACCGTGACCGGCCCGTGATGGTTGGCTTGAAGAACAGCTTCCTTGGAATCAGACGATTGTGGCATTTCCTTTTGAGCGCAAGGTTCGAGAGATTCCCGAGAGCGTTACGCTCATCTTTAAGATCTTTGAAAAGCTGGGCGATCGTCACAAAGTGCTTGGCCTTTTCAAGCAGCCCGACAAACCAGCCTACGAGGTCATTTATACGGTCTTTGAACCCGACTTCCTTTACTTTACAGACTATGCACCTTCTTGGTGGTCACAGCTTGGGACGTTCCTTTGGTTCGGTGTGGAGCATATTTTCATTGGATACGATCACATCCTGTTTTTGCTTGCATTGATGATCGGCAGCAAGTTTTGGGAAGTCGTTAAAATTGTCAGTGCATTTACGGTCGCTCACACGATCACTCTGTTTTTGGCAGCCACGGAGATCGTCACTATTCCGAGTCGGCTGGTTGAAATTTGTATCGCGGCAACGATTGTTTACGTCGCGATTGAGAATCTGCTTCGAGGCGAATCGCCGCATAGGTGGCGTATCACATTTTTATTCGGATTGATCCATGGCTTCGGATTTGCGAATGTACTTCGAGAACTTGGACTGCCGCGCGAGGGTTTGGTGCGGTGTCTACTAGCATTCAACTGCGGAGTTGAACTGGGGCAATTGATGATTGTTGCCTGTCTGTGGCCGCTGTGGCGAGTAGTCTCGAATACAAAACGTGGGCCGCTCATCTCGCGTTGTCTCTCCGGCACTATCCTAGCGTGCGGGTCTGC
>JBBRJI010000169.1:0-9542 GCA_038219625.1 Pirellulales bacterium
ATCCCACTCGCTTCAAACCGCAGGAAATCCTCGGAGCTTGGCGAGCAATAGTTCGTTCCAGCCTGGGCTTGCAGGATGTCTGCAAGCCCAGGTTCTTTTTTGCACTCCCAATGCTCTATTGTCGATAGAGCCCGCGCTCTCGAATAAACATCTCTACGGACGACGGCACTTGGTAGCGAATGCTCTTTCCTCGACGACAGCGCTCTCGCAAATCGTTCGAACTGATTTCAATTTGTGGTCCTGAGATCTTTGACTTGAGTATCTCAATCATCTGGACCGGGTCGACATAGGGCCTTAAAACGTCCCATGGCGGCTCTCCAACGCCCCCTCTAGAAATGACACTCGGTGTGACCCGTCGGAAAAGCTCAACGGGTTCTCGCCATTTGCCAATGTCCGCCAGCGCATCGGCGCCCATCAACAAAAACAATTCCGAGCCTGGGAGTTCGGCCGATAGCGATTGAACCGAATCGACCGTGTAGCTCACTCCGCCGCGATCGATTTCGCGAGTGTCGATTTCGAATTTTGGATTTCCGCCGATGGCAAGCCTAACCATCTCGATTCGGTCTTGGTTGCTGGCGGGTTGCTTGTCTGTTTTGAATGGCGATACGTTCGCGACCAAAAAACGAACTTGATCTAGCTGAAGCGATTCGCAGCAGAGCTCTGCCAAAAGCAAATGCCCTAAGTGAATCGGATCAAACGAGCCACCAAAAATACCGATTCGAGTTCCCATAGTTCCATCACCGCATCTTGCTATCGCGCATCCATTTGTCCATCGCCATTTTGACAATGGACTGGCTCGGCTTAATAAAGACGACCTCCGCGTTTCCGCTGGAGTACCCAGACCAAGCTCGCTGTTCATTCAATTCGATCCGCACTTGGTGCAACATTGGACTCAGTTCACCAACTCGCCTCCGTTGCCTATTGTCGTGGCCGACGCTGCTGTCGTGGCCGACGCTGCTAGCGTCGGCTCGGATGCTGGCAGTTGCTATGTCAACAACTCGGCCGATGTAAATCGTCTTAGGCTCCTGAGCAACACAAACGCGAGCTTCCGTACCCATACGGATACCAGCGATTTGCTCGTCGGTGAGTGTGCATTCTACTTTTGCCCCCGGATCCCGCACTATCCATCCGATCAGCGTACCGCGATCGACCTGCCTGCCTATAGAAGACTCCGATATCCAATCGGATGAAATCGAGCCTAGGCTTGAAGTTCCCAATCCAATCGCAACATCCGACAGATTCTCCGGCGATTCTGCTGGTTTCGCTTTCGCAGGCTCAAACCATCCCGCAATAGGTGCCGAAACAATAAGCTGCGATAACTCCTCCTGCCTCTGTTCCAATTGCGCCGAGCCAATCGCTCTTTGCGATTCAAGCATCGGTAACTTTGACACACTTCGAACATCGAAGAAAGCAGCGCGATTCTGTGTCTCGAGCTCACTATCAATGCGAGTCACTCGCGACTGCAAGTCGAATACATTTTTCTGGAGGGCAGGGTTCGAAAGGGTTAATATCATTCCTTGACTCTCAATTCTCATCCCCTGCGCGGCATTCCAGGCTCGATCGACGCGACCAGATAAGGTTGTGTACACCGGTTGTCGATGCCCCATCGAAAACGTCCCGTTCGAATAAGCCCTGATGGGCAGTGGCATGTTGACAGCCCACGCGATCAGGAGCGAAACCGCGGTCCATCCAAGCCATGCTGTTCGCCGACGCGATTTGCGATTCCCATTGGTTGAACCCATAGTCAGCGTCCAAGCAGCCATCGTCGTGATCGCCCAGCAGCATCCATAAAGCACAATCAGCCCCAGTCCTACGCCTGCCAACTGCCAGTGGCTCGCCACGTAATACACCATCGTCACCAAGCCAGCAACCAGAAGGACTCGATTCAGGGTCGACGCTAGGAAGTAGATAGAAAGAAAGAGTGACAACCCTATCGACCCTCGCCTAGCCCGCCCGTCCAGCATTGCATCCATGGTTTCAAACGATCGCTCTCGCAGCTTTTGCAAGTTGAGCCAGTCGCAAAGCACAAAGTATCCGTCGTACTTCATCAGTGGATTTGCGTTGAACAGCAACGTGGTAACGGTGCAAACAAGCAAAGTTTGCAATGCCAAATCGTGTGCCCAGCCAGGGTGCGTAGCCAACCAAATTAGGGCTGCAAAGAAAGCCAGTACGCACTCGGTATAGATTCCCGCCAGAGCGATCGCCATGCGTTGTGCTCTACTGCCTATTTTCCAAGCATCTGTAATATCGACATAGGGGCAGAGCATCCCAAAACTGACGATCAAGCCCGCGTCTTTGCAGGATGCACCCGCTCGTTTGCAAACCACCGCATGGCCAAACTCATGTAGGAATCGCGTCAGAACAAAAATCACACCATAACCTACTAAGAATGCTGGAGAGCGCAGCGACTGAAAATCTGGCAATTCCGAAAAGAAGACATCGAATCGCAAACCAATGAGCACCATCGCGATCCCGAGCAGCCCCAGCCAAAAACAAGCGGCAGCCCCCGAGTAGAGCCACCCCAACTTGGACGCCACTTTTCCCACAGGGCCGTCAGGCGATCCGAGCGAGACCTGCATTTGTGTCAGCTTGCCAATCGTGGAACCTAGCCAACGAATCAACATCAAGAACCAATTCACCTCACGCAGTCGCATCTGCTCGGCAATGATGGACCGTGAATTCGGCCAAACTTCGAACGGATGGATTATTGCGTTCTGTTTCGTTGTGACCGGCCGAAGCATCCCGCACTCATTGAACTTGGCGATCAAGGATCGAACTTGTTGCAGATCGATGGTTTGTGGCGCGAACTCGGCATCGAACTTATCCCGCACCGATTCGTAAGTGGAGTCGCTACCGAGCCAATGAAGCAATCGGTGCTCTTGGTCGCCACAACGAAAGATGCGGCGGGTCAAGGGATCGGTAGCAATCCATGTGGGATGTATCGAATGACTGTCGACATGCGAATGCCAAGCGATGTCGCGGCGAAGCCGATAGCCTATTGGAATCTGGGTTGGGTTCATTGGTTGGCGAACCGTTTGGTTCATTGGGGCTTCTGCAACTGCATCGTAACGAACATGCCCGGTAGCAGCAGCCAATGGTTGCCAGTTTTCTGATTCTGAATCGTTGCATGAACTCGGACTTGGCCTGTTGAGTTTACTTCAGGATCGTAGGATGCAATTCGACCGGAGAAGAGCGATTCTGTCGTCTCTCGTTTCGAAAGCACTTGGACAGGCTTTCCAATCAAGCCGGCGGGGTCGATCTGGTCCATACTCACGAAGCAATCGATTCGGACTTCGTCCAATCGTATGATCTTGACGATCGTAGTGCCAGCTTGAACCCACTCACCTGCGCGATGATCTACGCGAGTGACGGTGCCAGCGATAGGGGATCGAAGGGAAAAGCGATTCACTTTGAGCTGACTAAGCGTGAATGCGGATTGTGCGAGTTTCGATTTCACCACTCGTTCTTCTTTGGCTGCCTTGCTACGTACAAGCCGAACTTTCGCTTGATCTGCGGCAAGCTGTCGCTGCCGAAACTCGGCTGGGCCTGCAGTTCCCTTGTTTGCCATCTCTTCATACATATCCACCTGCAATTTGGTTTCCTCGACAAACGCTTCTGCGAGGCGAATTTCGCTTTCGTCCTTTGCTTCCGAAGCAGCCAACTGGGCTTGAAGGCCAGCCGCTTCCCTTTCGAGTTCGGCTGCTTTCCCTTCAAGACTCGCAATCACTTGATCGGCGATAACGGAATCGTTTTCCCGCACTTCCAATCTGGCGAGCGCCCCAGTTTCCTGTGAAGGCAGTTCCACACTCTCCACCGCGAACACCAGACATTTGTCGAAGAGTAGCCAGACACTCGCCGCTGCTCCTGGGTTGTTTGGATCGCTGCTTGGGTTAGGAAGATTTCCTTTTGAAACGGGAATCCCGGTGGGTCGGCCAATGGAAATCTCCTTGGCGCGGTCTTGAGCCATAACGGTGCCACTGGCCGTGACGGCCGCCAGCGCGAGCATGGCGGATTGAAGGAACGTTTGTGTTCGTTTGTTCATATACCGTTCGCTTTAAAAACTAAATCCAAAGTTGGACTCGCGACCAGACCTTGTGAGCAAAGTCCTTTCCGAGAGCCCATATAAGCGGTCCTCGCCCGATCGGAATGCTGATCCGGGCCGTTGCACCCGCTACCGCAGTTTGCGCTGGCAAGGATGCTGCATCGAACTCAAATCGCATGCGTAGCACAGCGGAGTTGGGACCGGTGAATACCTCTGCTGTTTGAGTGCTGTCAATACGAGGGTGCGATCCGCGGAGCAAATGAACGGGAAGCTGAATTTGCGGCATACTCGTCATCGTGGCAACCGGAGGATTTTGGTCGTCCTCAATAGCAAGTCGAAATTCCTGTGCGTCACGCTCTGGCAAGGCCGCTTCCAAGATCCATGGCGATTCGGATTCGTGTAGAGACAAAAGCCATTGACCCGTTCGCAAGGGTCTGTCTCGTAAACTGTCTTGAACATTCCAGGTGGAAACGACACCGTCGACGCTGGCAACGATTAAGAGCGAATCCATTTGTTTCTGAAGCAGAGCTAGTTGATTCCATTCGATAGTCCGATTGCTTTCAATCGACTTGCGTTCCCCTTCCAGCTCGATTCGTTGCAATGAGGTCAAAGTCGTTTCTCGCAAAAGCATGGCTCCGATGTCAGCCAGCCGTTGCCTATTTCGACTTTGCTGAGCAACGGCTTGTTCGTGTTCCAAAGACAAGCTCAGCGATTTCAAACGAATAAGCGGCTCCCCTTGCTTCACGGACTGGCCATGCTCTACCAAAACAGCGTCAACCGTAGCATCCATTGGAGCATAAACATGCTGCTGGACCAGAGGGACAAGGATCGCTGTGGCGTGCAATCGAATCGGTACAGGCAATGCGAACACGAGCGACAACAGAAGTATGGCAACAACCCATTTGGCGGCCCGTGGCCATGAGACTGGGTTTGCAATAGCGAATGCGTTTCGCTTCGTTGAATCGCTTGCGAGCAGTGCACTCTTCCACCAGGGAATTTGAAGTGCACTTAGACCAAGCTTTGAGATCAAGGCGATTTGCTCAGGACATCGCGTTGGCGGTTTATCCATGCCTGACCAAGTGAGCAGGACCGCCACATCTAGTTTTTGTTTTGGATGCTGCGTTGCGCTCGCGTCTGCCTCCAGTGGCTTGATCCATTGCAATTCGGATATGGCGAAGGTGTTGAATAAGCTGGTCAAGTCGGGATCCCGATCATCCACTCCACTAGGCAATTGGCTTGAGCTCAGAGAACCTCCGCTTCGAAACATCGCATGAAGACCAGAGGAAGCCCGCTCGATTTGCCCGATCCCGTCCGCTCTTCGATCGATTTCAACGAGTCCCGCAGCCCCAACCACACGCCATCTCCCGAAGTAAGACTCTCGTCGCAGAAGGAAAGCGTGTTCGGCTTGGGCATGTTCTCGAATGGTTTTCATAAGCTTGGCCACACCTAGTTTCGGGGCTAGGCCACCAGCCAACTCCCGCATGGTACGCTCAGCCAGAGTTAAGTATTCGCGGTCGCGTTCGAATACACGCAACCGATGCGAACGAAAGTAGTCGCTCATCAAATCCGCCATCTGGGCCACAAATCGCAGATAGCCACGTTGGCTCGATGGGCCGCCGCTTGGCGACTGTACGATTTGCAACCAATAGCTGCCTTGATCCTTGGGAATCGGCAACGGAGCGTAGATGAGCAACTCCGAAGTTGGATTGGCAGGTCGATCGCAATTGAGCAATGCATCGGAGGGTGGAATGAGTATCGGCTGACGCTCGCGCGCCACCGCATTCAACACCAACAAGTGCGAGGCGGATGGTTGCGTCCCAATTTGCATATCGCAGCCGAGGTCAGTTGATTGCTTGGCTTGGATCGCGGCGTTCAACTGGGACTCGATAAAGTCCAACTGTTCAAAAGGCGTTTCGCTGAATTGCTCGTCCGGTTTATCCGTCGCGACTCCGTCGATCAAACCCGATGGGAGATGGAATTGGCCAAGCAATCGCCAAGCGGAATCTGGGTAATGCTGCCAAAGGCCGGCCCCCACGGCGCCCATGGCACTGGCAATTTTCGGTAACACAGCTTGTACAAAGTCCTGGGGCGCGATCGGTGTATGCGCTAAGGAAGCGATGTTCTCGACGACGGCTCGAATTTGGTCTTTCGTCTGTTGTACAAAAGCGCTGTCAAGCGCCAGCGGGCTTCGCCTGTCCACCAGCGTATCACCCTTCGCATTGCAATCCATGCCAGAAGGAATGCCCGCCCCGGAGAGAGAAACTGGCGAAAAATGACTGCGCAGATTCCCAAGCTCAATCGCCAAAGGCTCAAGAGGCATGGAGTTGTCGTTGCGATTATCGGTAGGTTTGGCCATACCGTGTTGGCTTATCAAAATCGGCAACCCAATACAAGCCGAATGATCTCGCAGTATTGCTAGCAAACCGTTAGCTTTTTATCTTTCTGTCAATAATATTCCTGTCATCAACCGCTTAGTTAGGATCACTCGATCAATTATTGTGGTAGCGAAACTCGCCAAGAGTTTCGTCGCCCGCTCATTCCGAAAGTCTTGGCGACTTCCGCTACGGGGAAATCGGACAGTTCAATCGACCAGTTCGTAAGTCTGTCCGCCGAGTTCGAACGCGACATTGCCTTCTAGGGCCAAGTATTTGGCTGCGTCTTTGCCATGCTTGGTGATTAGGTCGAAGTAGTCCTGACTGAACCGCTGAACCTTTTGAGTTTTCTTTTCTTGTTCTTCGGTCAGACTGGAGTCTGTCCAGCGGTTTTTGCGAAGGAAGAATGTCTTGCGACCGACGTTTTGAATGGTCTGGACAACGACTTCTTTATCCGAATCTGCCGACTTATATTTGCTAAAGTTGGCGCCCAATCCACCGCCACCGCTGGATTGAGACTGGGCCGCCCTTTGCAGATTCCCTTTTTCCGCACGTTGCGAGAAACCTCCAGCACCGCTAGGGGCCGCGCTGAGTGCGTCGAGCGCAACGTCTGCACGGCGATTCGTTTCGGCTAGATTGCGGAAAGGTATCGTTTCATCGGCCAGAAACGAAGTGTACGGCGTAAGGATGCCGTGCTTTTTGGAGAGGGCGACGAGCTCGTCGATCAATTCCTTGTTTTTGCCGTGAAGATCCACTTCGTCGATGATTTCGCCAACGCGTCGCATGGCCCATAGTTTTTCGATGAAGGCCATCGATTCATCGTTGGATTTTTCCACAAGCTGAGCTGGAAAATGGAATGTTTGCTTTTGCTGGTCGACTGTCCCTTCGATCGTCACTTTGCCCGCGCCCGACTTCTTGTAACGACCGACCACCACAAGTTGGTCCCCGGCAAACAGATCGTAGGCATCACGAGGGTAAACGCGATTCACTACTGGGCCTTGTTCGATCGACGCGCCTTCCACGTCCAGTTTGATCGTGACATTGGTGAGGGTCGGCGCGCCGATCCGGTTGTACAGCTTGCTGACTCTGTCCTCGATGTCTTCATTGGGCCGCACGTATTCGCTTTGGCCAAAACACGATCGAGCCAGTTTGTCGAGCAACCGACTGTTGACATCGTAGCCCACACCCAAGCTGAACACGCGGGCCCGCAACTTGTTTAAGCTTTTTGCGTTAGTAACTATTTGCGTTTCGTTCATCACGCCGACCGTAGGGATGCCGTCCGTCAGAAACACAACGTAGTTTGGCCGAGTGTCGTCTGAGAGTTGCGAGAGCGCAACGTGCAAGGCGCCGTCGATGTTCGTACTGCCACCCGCGAATAGCCCTTCGGCAAATCCGAGTGCGGCCTGACGGTTTTCGTCGTTGTACCGCTGCATTTCCGGACGAAAACTTTCCACGACGCTATCGTACGCGACAACATTGAACAGATCTCCCTCGCGAAGATTGTTCAGCACGAACTTGAGCGCCAGCTTGGCTTGTTCGATCTTCTTGCCGCTCATGCTACCCGAACGATCGACTACAAACACGACATTTTTCTTGGCCACTTGGTCGGCTTGCTTTTTGATCTCCGGGCTGATGAGCAGCATGAAGTAACCGTCGTCGCCGACGTCTGGGCGGTAGCTGAGCGCGCTTGCGCCGACGGCGTCGCTGCCGACGTCGTACAGAAGTCGAAAATCACTCCCTGGGACTTCGTTGGTTCGGCTAAATGAAACCACTGCGTTCTTGTCACCGGGGCGTTTGATTTCAATTGCGTGGGTTGGGCTATAAACGTTTTTGATCGGAGATTGGCTCTGGATATTGATGTTGAGACTGTATTTTTCCACCGGGTGCGATGTGTACTTAGCGGTGCTTAATGGAAACATCAGTTCCGTGAGCCCGCCGGTCTTGCGACAAATCTGGCTGTAACGAAGTGTGACCGTCCGCTCAGCTCCGGGAGGTACTGGGAAGACGCTTGTCTTGAACATGCCTGTGCCGATCCACTCCAGCAGGGCAGGGTCTTGATTGCGGCGAATGTAACCTTCGTAGATCCGCCTTGCCTCGTCAGCGTCGAGCAGTTTGGCATCATATTCCTTGCCATCGAGCAAAAACGTCAGGCGATCCACCGCGCCGTCGTAGGGTAGCGGGAAGATGAACGAGACTTCCATTTGCACGCTTCCGGTGTTGACAAAAGTTTGCGAAACCTGCACTTTTGCGATCTGATCCACCAGATTCACGTTCGTGGTTAATTCTCTGATCTTGTACGATTGTGGCGGGGTGGGTCGCGGAGTAGGCGGATGAGGCCAAATTGGCCGCGGCATTCTAGACGACACATCGTGGCGGTCATCCACCAGGAATCCCTGTCCGAATGCCAGGACGGGGGTAAGAAATAGCACCAAAACCGACAGAAACGAATTTGCCTTCCGCATGGCTTGCTCCTTTGTCTAATATGCTTCGAAGCCGCACTTTAAACCGCTGGTCCTT
The DNA here is from genome assembly GCA_038219625.1 of Pirellulales bacterium. Taxonomy (GTDB): domain Bacteria; phylum Planctomycetota; class Planctomycetia; order Pirellulales; family Pirellulaceae; genus JBKCUI01. The sequence goes on from JBBRJI010000169.1 coordinate 8,932, forward strand.
CGACGATGGAGTGCGACATTCAGTTCCGAATTCCCAAAACAAGGACGATCCGAGTGGCACGACCCAGAGTGAATTCCTCAGAACGGGACGAATCCAGGAAGCCAACCCTCTTAAGGGCTCAGTTCCTCGCGATTACCAGCAAGGGTTTCCGAATGTTTTAGATCAGTCGGTCTTTTAAGAGTGTCGCTTTAGGTCGGCACGCAAAATTGCTTCGGAAGTGACGCCGACATGCCGAGCCACTATTTTGCCCTGGTGAATAACGAGTAAAGCTGGAATGGACGAAATGTTGCAAGCGGCAGCCAACGCTTGGTTTTTGTCGATGTCGACTTTGCAAACTTTGAAATCGCGAGCCAGTGAATCGATGGTTGGGGTCATTTGCCGACAAGGTCCACACCACTCGGCCCAGAAATCAACAAGTACCGGCACATCGGATTGGATTACTTCCTTGCGCCAACTGAATTCGGTGAGTAACATGGTGTTCCTTGGAAGTAAAGACTGTCATTCAGGTTCGTCGACTCAACGCTTGATTCTAGCCAAATTCGAACCTCGGCTACTTCAGGGCAACCGTTCGGAGCATCGATTTAAATCCAACCTTTTCTGACAATTCCAGT
>JBBRJI010000170.1:0-9498 GCA_038219625.1 Pirellulales bacterium
TTAGTTCAGAAACCGCGCAGATGATTCCCACTCAGGAGGGCGTGTCCTGAGCGGCGAGACAAGCCCATTTTAGACGGTTAGACATGGGTGCACGCGAAGTGTTGTCGAAGCTCAAGGCAACTCGACCTGGAGCTCGTCGGACGAAAGTATGATTTTGCTGATTTCGTTACCGAACTCCGACTACCAGAACTTGTTAGATTTGAAATGGACGGAAAGATCACTGGTATGGTGCTGATAACGTCAGTTACGCTGAATACAGTAAAGCCTTAACACTTATTGTTCCTACGCGAGCGAAAAGACTTGCGTTACGAACTCATTTCGGTCAACGATTTTCTACAATGAATTCATGGACGGAAGTGCTCGATACTGGATCGCCATTTTTTCCTTTGCCAGAATTCTTCGATGTCGAGTCGCCGCACACAAAGATTGTGGGTTTTCCGACTTCTTGTTGAGCATCACAATTCGCAACACGAAGCGATGCCAAGCAAAACAAGACAAATAAAAAGAGTCTGGAGTTCATTATTTGCTCTGTTTGCAAGGAGAGATGTCCACTGTGGCATGGCTGTCGTCGCCGAGATTTCGGCGTAGATACCATGAGTTCCCTTTTGCCATGTCTGTATCAAGTACTACTCGAAAACTTGGCTGGTGTACATTAACCCTACATAAATTCCAACACTTGATGGAAGCACTGTCATGTCGGTCGACGGACTAGATGTTAAACTGTGCTCTCCCACAACTCCGCAATGAAGCGATTTGTTCAACTCCCAACATTGGTATCCTCCCGTGCAAAAACGCGTGTCTTCAGCTCTGTTTTTCGGATTAACGTGGCTTCAAGTCTGCTTTGTGTTGGCGGAAGAGCAGACGGAAAGTGCGGTCGGAATCTTTGATCAAGCGGCAGATATTGGCGACGTTGGCAAGACCGGCAAGGTTTTGTTCGACTCGGACAAATCAACCTATTCGGTGTCCGGTGGCGGTGCAAACATGTGGTTCGCGACGGACGCATTGCACTTCGCATCGACTAAGACGAGTGGCGATGTTTCGATCGCTGCCGATATTCATTGGCCGACCAAAGACGGAGATCCCCATCGCAAAGCTTGCCTTATCTTCCGCCAGTCTTTATCGCCCGATTCCGCCTATGCTGACGTAGCACTGCATGGTGATGGATTGTGTTCCATCCAATATAGAGAGTTCGATGGCGATACCACGCATGAAGTGCAGTCGAACATCTCTTCCCCTGGTCGGGTTCGACTCGAAAAACGAGGGGACTATGTTGCGATGTTCATTGGCGAGAGCGACGACAGTATGCGACCATCAGGCGGTTCCTTTCGCATTCAGTTCAAGGAACCGTTCCACGTTGGTTTGGGTGTTTGTGCGCACAACAACGAACGGATAGAAACCGCTGTTTTTTCAAATGTTAAATTGAAAAAGGGCCTTGAGAAATCTGCAAACACCAAAGTGGAATGCACTCTGGAAACCATTTCGATCGCTTCGACTGACCGAAGAGTTCTTTATCATTCAAAGGAGCATATCGAGGCTCCCAATTGGCTACCGAACGGCCAATCCATTCTATACAACAGTGCCGGTCGGATCTTCTCCATTCCCATCAAAGGCGGAAGCCCAACTCAGATCGCGACCGGCACACTGAACCGCTCGAACAATGATCATGGAGTTTCGCCTGACGGCAAGACACTTGTGATCAGCGATCAAACGCAGAGTGGCGGGTCTCGCATTTACACGCTCCCTATCGAAGGTGGAACGCCTCAATTGATCACCAAACTGGCTCCTTCGTATTGGCATGGTTGGTCGCCAGACGGAAAGACTTTAGCATACTGCGCATCGCGTTCAGGCGAGTTTGACATCTACACCATTCCGGTTACCGGTGGAGAAGAAACGCGATTGACAAGAAGCACTGGTTTGGACGATGGCCCCGATTACTCGCCGGACGGGAAGTCGATCTACTTCAATTCCGATCGTTCGGGGAAAATGCACATCTGGAAAATGAACATTGATGGAACTGAGCAGACTCAAATCACGACAGACGAGTTTAACAATTGGTTTCCGCACCCCTCCCCAGACGGGCGCTGGATTGTGTTCCTTTCGTTCGCTGGTGATGTCCAGGGGCATCCCGCGAACAAGGATGTGTCCCTACGATTAATGTCGATGGCGGATGGCAAAATCAAGACACTTGCCAAATTGTTCGGGGGCCAAGGTACTCTTAACGTCCCCTCATGGTCGCCCGACAGTCGCAGTTTTGCTTTTGTAAGCTACCAGCAAGTATCTCAGTAAACTCAAGTGCCCCAAGCTTTACATCATCACCAACGACGATGCGAGCGGTAGCGGACCAAGGTTACCTGCATTATTGCGATATTTCGAGCAAGTCCCAAGTCCCAAATCCCTCAACGTTCTGAATGGCACAAGCCATGCACAGTTTGTGTTTGATAGCGAGCATGGGGCACGTGTGATGACTGACATTACTCGTTTTCTTTCTGAGTCGAAGGATCTCGGCTTCAACGTTTACCGGCAAGTCGGCAGTGCTACACCGCTAAAACTCAATGACCAACCGCTGACGGCGGGAACGAACTTCATCGATCGCAATACGAAGCTGGACGATGCAACTTCCTATTTTGTTCGAGCCGTTCAAGCAGGCCGGGAGGAGGAAGCAAGTAAGCCGTTCAACCTCAATGTTAGCTCGGCGCCGAGGGACTATTTGTCAGTCCCACTCCAGACGCCAAAAGGTTACACGGCAGGTGATGCTTCTCCTGCGGATCTCGATGGCGACGGCGAGTACGAAATCATTATTCACATGACAGGCCGCGGCCGCGACAACTCACAAAGTGGATTCACACGAGCCTATTCTGCATGCATACAAACTAAACGGGACTTTGCTATGGGCTATTAATCTGGGAAAGAATATTCGGGAGGGTGCACACTACATACTCAAAGGCCCCGAGTATCTAACGGTCTTCAACGGGTTAACCGGAGCGGCCATGTCGACTGTTGCATACGAACCGCAACGACACCCAGATACCCATAGCCCCACTCCAGAACAAATGAATGACGTTTGGGGCGATAACGACGGCAATCGCATCGACCGGTTCCTGGCATGTGTCGCATACCTCGACGGAAAACGTCCCAGCGTCGTCATGTGCCGAGGCTACTACACACGCGCTGTTCTGGCAGCATGGGATTGGAGAGACGGAAAGCTGACTCAACGTTGGGTGTTCGACAGCGACAAAGTGGCCCCTCGATGGTGACAAGAATCCATGGCGTGGCCAGGGTGATCACAGCTTGATTGAGGGAGATGTTGATGCGGATGGCAAAGACGAAATTGTTTATGGCGCGATGGTTGTTGACGACGATGGAACCGGACTCTATTCAACCGGTCTTGGACATGGTGACGCGCAACACATCAGCGATCTAGATCCGAGTCGCCCAGGAATGGAAATCTGGAGCATTCATGAGAATCCAGCAGCACGAGCCGGTGTTGAGTTGCGGAATGCGAGAACTGGTGAAATCTACTTTGCCGCCGCTTACGGAGTTGATGTTGGGCGAGGCATGGCCGCGGACATCGATCCTCGGCATCCAGGATACGAGATGTGGGGCGGTACGCGGAACTTGTTCAACACCAAAGGAGAAGACATTGGACCGCGACCTAGTTCGCAGAATATGATACCCACTCAGTTTCGAATGTTAACGTTGATGCATGATTCGCAGTACCGATTGTCGATTACTTGGCAAAATGTTGGTTACAATCAACCACCCCACCCTAGTTTTTTCCTCGGACACGGAAAGTCTAAGCCTTAATTCCGACACTTCTCGCTGAACGCCAGTATGCAACTATTGCGAATGCAATTGTTTCCGTTGGCTTTACGCAAGCGGGACGGCAATTGACAGCTATTTAAATTGCCAAAACGAATCCGCCGGATGAAATCCGACGGAAGGCCGATTTGCCGGCGATCAGCGAGAAGTGTCGAAATTCCAACGATTCTGTTCCGCTTTCCGCGTCCACTGATCTTCGGATCGGATATCTTCGGTTGGAACCGTTTCGACACTCTCAGATCCACTTCGTTTTGCAAAGGATTCCAAATGATAATTTACCGCTGGCGCGTCGCACTCATGGCCTTTCTGGCTGTTTGCGTCGTTGTTTCAAGTTCCCACGCACAGGAACCAAAGAAAGGTGGTGGACGCAGTCAGGCTGCTCCTGGAAAAGAGCCACCTCATCCACCCAAGGTCGGTGACATGGCACCTGATATCGAACTGAAGAACGAAAAAGGGGATCTTGTTTCACTTAAGAAACTCACTGGTGAACATCCCGTTGTCTTACTGGTCCTGCGAGGCTGGCCAGGCTATCAGTGTCCTATTTGCTCGCGGCAAGTGAGTGAGTTCATGGCCAAGAAATCGGAACTGGAAAAAGCTGGCGCGCAAGTTCTGATGGTCTACCCTGGACCAGCCGACAAGCTCGGTGACCATGCCAAAGAATTTGCAATGCAAGGTAAGTGGGAATTTCCATCAAACTTTCATTACGTCACAGATCCTGATTACAAGTTCACGAACGACTGGGGCTTGCGATGGGAAGCGCAACGTGAAACTGCTTATCCCTCAACCATCATCATCGGCAAGGATCGAAAGGTCGCTTACCTGATGACTAGCACATCGCACGGCGGTAGGGCCGGAGTTGCTGCGGTCCTTGATGAGCTAGCGAAACTCAAGTAGCGACGTGCACATACAACAACGCGAAGCTGTTGATGATCTAACTCCCCTTCTCCTCCTCAGGAGGAGAAGGGGTCGGGGGATGAGGAGGCGTGTCCTGTTTGAGCAGTTAAGACCACATCGATTGCAAGCAGGACCCGCTGCGTATCGTTCTCGATTTCGGTGCTGGTGAAACGAATTACTTCGATACCTTGTCGTTTGAGCCATTGGGTTCGGATTTGATCTTTCTCGATACCTTCTTGAGTAAAGTGTGGCAGTCCACCGCATTCGATAGCAAGTCTTGCTTCTGGGTAAAAAAAATCTAAGACGTAAGGCCCGAGTTTATGTTGGCGTCGAAACTTGGCTTGGCAACGTTGACGGTTACGAACGAGTTGCCACATTAAGTATTCAGCGGGCGTAGAGGCGCGGCGTAGGTGCTTGGAGAAATTGTCTGGGGCTTGCCAACTCATATCCAGCTCCAACCTCCTCATCCCCCCGCCCGTTCTCCTCCCGATGAGGAGAAGGGGAGAAAAAACACCATGATCTAACTCGCCGCGTTACAATGCTACTTTCAATCGAACGGAACAAAAACGTCATATCTAATCCACAATACAATAGCGAATTTTTAACAGACCAACATTAGCCTGAAGACAAATGAACATCGAATTCAAGCATTTTGTGGAGCACGAAAGAGTTTGGTCCTCAGCGATCATCGCCGTTAGTTATCGACGGTCAGATCTTCCTATTGGGTGGACGCGGGGGTCAATTGATTTGCGTCGATGTAATGACGGGAAACAAACTGGTTCAAGACCGGTTACCAGATGCAGGCGCGTTTTGGGCATCACCCTGGGCGTACAAAGGATTGGTTTACTGTCCAGACGAAAACGGCAACACATTCGTACTAAAGCCGGGACCAAAGATGGACCTTGTTCGAGTAAACAAACTGCCGGAGGAAAACGCTCGCTTTTGGGCAACCCCTGCCGCCAGCGACGGCACTCTCTTGATACGTTCAACCAACACAGTTTACGCAATTTCAACAAAATGACGACTATTGTTCGCTCCAACAGTTGCCCATGGCGGTTGACGCTGGACGCACCACGATTGTCCACTAATTACTCATTAAAGTAGGATTGCTGGATAGTCTTCCATGACGACTACGTCGCTGTGCTCGAACAATGCACAGTATGCGGACTATATCGCTGTCGATCGTGGAAAGAATTCGAAAAACGTTGGGATGTTGTCCGAAATGCATTCCAAAGTGGTGTGTCCCTACGAATCCCTATTGACTTGGCATTTATTGACTTGGCATTTCCTTTCCTCCGTGCTTTCACTATTTTATTGACATAACTAGGCTAAGGCCGACTCACCAGGGAGATTTCTATGCTGCATTCCAAACCAATAGTTGGAACCGTTCGGGGCAATTCGATTCTATTCGAAAATCCCCTCAACATACCGGATGGTGTAAGGGTAGAGATCATCGTCAGGTCAGGCCCCCTGAGCGAAGAAGAGCAAGCGGAAAAGTTGCGTGAACTTTTTGGAAGTTGTGAGGGCGACGCTGCAAACCTTGACGAATTCATTAAATGGAATGATGAACTCCGCAAGCGGAATCGATCGGAGTTGGGACAGTGAATTTTTTGATCGACACCAACATCTGCTCCGCGTATCTCAAGGGAAACCGATCCGTTTGGACTCGTTTCACACAGTACTCGGGGGGTTTGGCAATCTCGGTTGTGTCGGCAGGCGAACTGTGGACATGAGTTAAGCGAGGTAAAGCGTCCGAGCAATCTCGTAAGGCAGTAACCGAGTTCATCGATCTGATCGATGTGGTTGACATCGATCTCGAAGTGGCTTTGCGGTTTGGTGAATTGCGAGCCGTCATGGCCGACGCAGGTACTCCAATGCCCGACATGGATGGGTTGATAGCGGCGACGGCACTGAGTCACAATCTAACGCTGGTAACTAACAACATCGCCGATTTCCAGAGTGTCCCTGACTTACGATTACAGGATTGGACGAAAGACTTGTAGAAGTAAAGGGAGAGGCACAATGGGACACGCTACTTTAGAGTTCCAGGATCACTTTTGCGTACTACGTCGATTTCCTGCCTCTCGATTTGAGACAATTTCGGCATCGACTGTTTGCAAAATCGGTCCGGCTTCTCTGCTTTGATTCAAATCATTCGAAATAAGCGCAGACAACCACGTTGCTGGAATTTCCACACGGCGACCGCCTTGGTTCTGCTCCTTGGGTGATGGCGTCATCACGCCAGCTAGAAGTCTGCGATTTGGGGAAATTCACGTCGTAGTTTAGTTTTCCTGCCTCACTGCCAATAGTTTACCAAAGTCCAAGGCGAGAAACGATACGGAGCGGCGCATCTATTGTTCTATGCTGGACGAAACAGTGCGCGCAAAGTGCCGATACCGCGGACAAGGCGGCAATCTGAGTACGTGACTCTCGCAATTCCAGTCTGCAGCGTCAAGATTTCGTCCATCTGAAGCCTAAACCCTATACCGTTCAATGAAGCCCAATTTCGCAAAAATTTCGTTTAACCGTTAGCCGTAGGCGTACGTTAAGGGTATCGAGTACACCTTCGGCTGACTGTTAAACAACTAATTGAAAGGTATTGAGCCTAAACCCGCGACTTCGAAGCTGACGCAATATCAAAATGGAGTGTCTTCACGGACGACACGGACTTTGACCCTACGAAGTCGCCAAAGAGCTCGCAACCGTTATTCAGCAACCGCATCTCACGTCCTCGCCAACCCCAATATCGTAAACCGCCCCCCCGCCACGTTGAAAAAAATGGCTGGTTCTTAGTTGCGATTGAAATTACAATGACGACAGCGATTGCTGCCGTCGAGAAACGCGATCGTCGTTAATACGGCTAGCGTCTGCAGTTAGATGACGTCGACGCTACTCGAGAAAAGGATCGCCTCTTGTTCTGTCGCCATCATAGAAAGTCGATGAATTGGAAAGGTAACCATGAGCACAGAAACCATTGCCGGAGAACAACGGGTTTTGCTTCGTTCGATTTCCTGGAAAACCTATGAAATATTGGCGGACAATCCAGATAGGGCAGGGCGATTGTTGACGTACGATCAAGGAGTATTGGAAATCATGTCGCCATCGAGAGCTCACGAGTCGGACAAATCGATACTTGGTCGTATGGTGGAGATGTATAGTCTGCATCACGACATCGACATTTGTTCGTCTGCGTCGACTACCTTCAAACGGAAAGATCTGGAACGTGGCTTTGAAGCCGATGAGTCGTATTACATTCGCAATGAGTCGATCGTTCGAAACAAACGCGAGATCGATTTGTTGGTGGATCCACCACCCGATCTGGTCATTGAAATCGAAATGTCGCGTTCGGCGATCAACAAACTCGCCTTGTTCGCGTCGATTGGTATCCCCGAAGTTTGGCGATATGATGGCAATCGACTGTGGCTCGGTCGCCTAACTGTGGACGTCTATGAACCGAGCCATTGCAGCATCGAATTGCTCGGGTTTCCCATCGACGCCGCCGTCGAAATCCTTCAATCGATCGGCTCAGCTAGCGAAACAGAACTGATCCACCGCTTCGTCAAGGCTTGCTGATTTGACACTGCATCCGCACGCCATCTGATATCGCTCCGATCTTCGAGCGACTGAAATTGGATCCAAATTACTGGCGGCTGCAAATCCAAAATTTCGGCCGCTTTTTCCCGAACGTGGCTGGCAAACCAAAGGATGGTTACGAGATGCGAAGCTTAATCTCGAAGCGACGGTTCTACCTAAAGCGTCTCAAGCCAGAACCGGTCCAGACGACACAGTGTTTGGACAAAAATTCTGACGGTCCCAATAAACAACTGTCGGTAGGAGAGCGCACAAAGTGCCGATACCGCTTACGAGGCGGCAACCTGAGTACGTGACTCTCGCAATTCCAGTCTGCAGCGTCAAGATTTCGTCCATCTGAAGCCTAAGCCCGCGACTTCGAAGCTGACGCAATATCAAAGTGGAGTGTCCCCACGGACGCATACTGCTGTCCTTCCAGAAAGCCGAAGCCGTCTACGACATCACCTTTCGCTTTGCCCACAAGTATCTCGGCCGAGGTGATCGCACTGTCGATCAAATGATTCAGTCCGCTCGGTCGGGCAAACAGAACATCTTGGAAGGGAGCAAAGCGGCAACGACCTCCAAAGAAACGGAAATCAAACTGACCAATGTCGGCCGAGCCAGTCTGGAAGAACTTCTGGCAGATTACCGCGACTATTTGCGAGTCCGCGATTTACGGATCTGGGAAGTGATTTCCAATATCGCGATTTGTTTGATTCACCAGACAAATTATTTGCTGGATCAGCAGTTAAAGACACTGGAGAAAGAGTTTATCGAACAAGGCGGCCTTCGCGAACGAATGACCAAGGCTCGACTGAACTACCGCAATAATCACCGCGAATGATGAATCGCCGGGGAGGAAGTGCGAAAGTGCTGAAAACCATTAAAACGCTGCGAAAGTAAGGAAGCGTCGCATGAGCAAGAAAATCGAAGTCCTCATCGGCACGGAGCCGCAACGAACCGCATCAAAACGAAGGAAGCCCCGCAAATCACAGGGAAAACGATGATTTCCTGCAATTTTCGAGGCTTTCCGAGTGGAGGATAACGGACTTGAACCGATGACCTCTTGCATGCCATGCAAGCGCTCTCCCAACTGAGCTAATCCCCCGAAAGTTCTGTAGGCGATAGAGGTTATCCTTGCCCTCAAATTGTGTCAAGTTGCGTCCTGCTTCTATGAGCCCTTTCTACTATTTCACTACCCTTGGTCCATTAGCG
>JBBRJI010000171.1:0-9494 GCA_038219625.1 Pirellulales bacterium
TCACTTCATTGATCGTAAAGCCGACATTGTTCGTTGAAAGCATTGGCTGCAACCAGTCAGAAACCTCGTTCGTTTCCAGACCTTCCTGCGTCTTGAGCCAATTGATTTGCAAGCGTGGAGGACTGCGACGAAGCGGTTTAAGTGGCTCCTCTCGAGTGTCGGCAATGGGTTGGACCAAAACACGTAGTTTGACGGAAAAACTTTGCGTCGGGTAAACTTTGCTTAAACTTGGGACGATTTCAGCAACAACGGTATCTTGCTCGGGTATGTCCAAAACGCGCACGGACAACGCATTGCTGGTAAGATTCTTGCCGTCAATGGTGGCTGTCACTTCCGGGATCGTTAAAGTGCCTGCTAGCTTAGGGGTTAAACGGTATTGGTAGACATGGCTTAAGGAATTTGTTTGGGAAACCCTGCCATTGATGATCATGGTTGAAGATTGGTTTCTGGATTGATCACCGAGGAACTCCACCGTGAATTGTTCGTTTAATCCCGCAATATTCGGAGTGCTTGGAGTATCCGAATTCTGAATGTTGACCTGATAAGTGAGCGATTCACCGAGAAAGATATCTTCCTCTTCGATGACTGAGCACACGATCTCGGGTGGTGCGGAATGGAGCGATTGACTCCCAATGAAAAACAATATGACTGCGAATGGAAACATCAAGCTACAACCCCGCCCTGTGGATAGCGCTTGTTTTGATTTTGCTCCTAACATTGTGTGCCGTCCAAAACTTGTGTGCCGTCCAAAACGGTTTGTTTCTGTGATCATTACCAATCCTTGTCCACTGGAACGCGACCAAGAACACGAGCCCTTAGCTCTCGGTCTCGTTCGCGTTTTTCTTGTTCACGCTCACGCACTCGGCGAAGCGCTTCTTCGATTCGGTCTTGGGAGACTTTTGGTTCTTGTCGCTTCTCGGTTGATTTATCCTTGTCTTTCTTGTCCTCGTCCTGTTGCTTGTCCTGTTTCTTTTCGTCGTTTTTGTTTTTCTCTTCCTTGGAATCCTTACCTTCGTCGTCTTTTTTATCTTTATCCTGGTCTTTGTCGTTCTCTTGCTCGTTGTCTTGCTTTTGGTCTTTGTCTTGATCCTTATTCTGTTCTTTTTGATCTTGATCTTGATCAGGGTTCTTGGGCTGCGCATCCTGAATCTCTTGAAGGATACGGCGAGCTTCCTCAGCATGCGTAGCCGAGAGCTGACGATCTCTCTTCCCGAGTTGCTTCACAGCGGCCTCCATTTCCTCAACCGCTTTTGGAGCAAGTTCGATGGCTTTTTGGTAGCCCGCTTTGATCGCTTCGGGATCGACTTCAGGCTTTGCTTCCGCATTTTCGCCCTCGGTAGGCGGAGCGACATTGGTGTTCTCGTCCTCCTTGAGTTGGCCCTTGGGTTGGCTATCGGGTTGACTTTCCACTTGTGATAATTCGGATTCTGCCTTTGGTTGCAAAAGTCGGGCCTTGCGCAGTACCCGCTCCTGCTTCTTAAGCAATTGAGACCAATCTTGATCATTTACCTCGAGTTTCTGTTGCGGTTGCTGACTCTCAGATTCTTCCGACTTCTCCGAGGAATCGTCCAAGTCCGTTTGGCCTTCGGTAGGTGGAGGTGGGGTAAGCTGCTTGGCGATTTGCGTCTGCTGCGTAAGCTCATTGGCGAGTAAGGGATGAAACGGCACTACGGCATCCCAAATTTGATCGAGTTGGTCCGCAGCCCGTTGTTGATTTTCCGCGGCAGCAGTAGCCTCTCGTTTCATGAGGTCCTTTCCAGCGTTAGCCATCCGAGTCCCGGCTTCATCCGCCCAGGAACTTAGCAATGCGATTCCTCGCTCTATGTCTTCCTTGTCCTGCGCATCTTCTTCCTTCGGCCGTAGTTCCGAATCGATCTTGTCTTTCAAATACGGGATCTCGTCACGTAATTCCTCTTGCACACGTTTCAATTCCGCAAACGAATTGGGTGACGCGTTTGGCCCCAACCCTTCGGACGTGTGTTTTTGCGATAGCTGAACTTGCGATAGGTATTCTAGAAATTGAATCAAATTGGTTTCATCGCGGCGTTTTTGTAGATCCGCTTCTCGCCATCGATCGGAGTAATATTTGGTCCACTGCCGCAATAGTTCCAAATTGTGTCGAGCTTGGGAATGCTGTGGCTGCAACTCCAAACAATGTCGGTAGGAATCAATCGAACGGCCAATCTCATCGAGAATTTCTTTTCGCTTGTCAGCAGGAACCGTTTCTGGTTTTTCGCCTGCCAATTTGCGAGCTTGTTCCGATGCAATCACCCCGATATTGAAATGGGCGCTAGTGGCGATGCCTTTGCCTTGGCTTAGTCCTGCTTTCAAGTATCTTTCTCTCGCCAGTTCGAGATCGCCCTTGCGATGGAGTGCACAGGCTTCGTCGAAGGCTGCGATGGCAGCCTTGTCGGATTTCGCTTTCTCAAATGACTCGCTGGCAGCCGCGAATAACTTGCTGGCCTCTTCGTACTGTTCCGCGGAATAGAGCCGCATTCCTTCGCGGATTTTGTTCGTCGAATCGTCCGCGACCGCACCCCTCGAAAACACGAACAGTACCAATACGATTGTAGCGATGATACTCGTTTGGAAAACGAAAGTAGGACGGATGGTTGCAGGGCTCATTCTCTATCGCCTTGGATCGATTGGAATTGTTGCTTCATTTGATACGGACTCAAGCACCAATCCACGATCAATGCCAACAAAGCGATCGCGAGAAAGACTTGATAGCGTTCGCCTCGTCGCACCCGCTGTTGGCCTTCGGCTTCCTTGCCTCGTCTACCTTGAAGATGGTCGACGTACAACTGACCAAGGTCATAGGCTCGAGTCCCAGCAGGTATGTAAACGCCCGACGTCTTGATCGCAATTTCCTGCAGAAGCTTGTTGTCCAGTTTGCTCCAAACTTGCTGACCGTCGTGTTCTGTAAAGGCGCTGGAATTGCCTTTTTGCGGCACGCGCGAACCTCTTTCCGAGTCACCCAAGCCAACCGTAAAAACCGTCACTTGACGCTCCGCCGCGACCGTCGCGGCCTCAAGTGGATAAGAGTCTTGATCGTCGCCGTCAGTGATGAGTAGGATCGCCTGATCGCGTTCCGCGTTCGCATTCAAGACTTCTAGAGCCTTGCGGATTGCATCTCCAATGGCCGTCCCGCCGCGCGGTGCACTATTCGGGTCCAACTCATCCAGTGCCCGCCGAAAAGAATCATAATCGACTGTCAACGGGCATTTCACAACAGCTTGGCCAGCGAACGCGATCAAACCGATCCGTTCTCCTTCGAGCCGATTTACCAGAGCCGAAACGTCCGCTTTCGCACGCCCCAGCCGTGTTGGCAAAACATCGTCGGCCAACATGGAACGGGAGACATCGATGATCACGTACAAATCGCTGCCTCGCGGAATTACGACTTCGTATTGCTCGCCAAATTGGGGTCCAGCCAGCGCGACCAACCCCATGAGAATCGCGATCTCAATCAAGATCAACTTGAACCAAAACCTCGCCATGGACAGTGGCGACATCATCCGCACCATCATCGGCGGCATCATGAATACCGATCGAGCAGCCGCGCGCCTCCCCTTGGAGTAGATCGCCAGCGCAAACCAACCGATACACAACGGCAAGATCAAAACCAGAACTTGTGGAAACTGCCAATCCATCATTTGAGTCTCAACCGCATTCGTCGCTTTCTAAAGCTACGGAAGCGAACGAAACCGCGTCTCCTTCATTACATAAACACCAAAAACGATGGCCAAGCCGGTCCCGGAAAACCATCGAAACAACTCCGTGTACTGTGAAAACTTCGACTCCTCGAATTCGCTCCGTTCCAACTGATCGATCTGAGCGTAGACCTTTGCTAAACCATCGGCATCCGAAGCATGGAAGTAGCTTGCTCCTGTCGATTCGCCCATTTCCTTGAGCAAGGCTTCATCGACTCGAAACTGAGCACCCACCAAAACGCGACGTCCAAACTCGTCCTCTTGGGGGAATGGCACCGTGCCGTTTCTGCCAATGCCGATCGTGTAAAGTTTAATGCCCAATTCCTTGGCGATTGCTGCAGCGTCGCGAGGCTCAATCACCCCTGCGTTGTTGTCTCCATCTGTCAGCAATACGAGCACCTTGCTCTTGGACTTCGTGTCTTTAAGACGATCGATGCCCAAAGCCACGCCGTCGCCGATGGCGGTTGCCAACTCCTCTTGCAACGTATCTTGGTTGATAACCTTGCCTCGACGATCGCGGATCGCTTTTGGAACCTCAAGGCTTCTTACGATTTCCACCAATGCACCGTGGTCGAGGGTCAATGGACACTTGCTATCCGCGAAACCACAGAAAGCGACTAAACCAACCAAATCATTTTTTCGTCCAGACAAGCCATTGCGTCGGGAACCAGCAATGAACTCACTCACCACATGTTTTACTGCCTCGAGTCGACTGACCGCTTTATCATTCAGTTGGAAATCGAGGGCTTCCATCGATCCAGAGATATCCAAGACCAATTCAATGGCAATGCCATCGCCGCGAATACGCGATTCCGATTTACCTGATTGGGGCCTGGCTAGCCCAGCCAAGATCAAGCACAATCCAATCGCAAAAACGAATGGCAGCCATCGATTCACGCGTTGCATCCAAGTCATCGGCAGAGCCTTCACATCCGCGATGCTGGAATAGAGCACCGCCGGTCGATTTGCTCCGCGCGAAAAGTACCAAAGCAATGCAAGCATCACAGGTAGCAACCCAAACCAATACCAAGAAAAGAAACGGAAGGAATCCATCGATTACAGCCCCTTTCTTGATCGGTATGTCTCTTCGTGGACACCGTCAGCAACCGAAACGGCGGTAACGCTTTCGGACTCGAGCGGCTTCATATCGATGAACTCTTTCGCCCGAACAATGGATGTCTCGACCTCCGTCGAGTCCGGTTGTTGGCCAGCATATTTGACTAAATCTGCGGCTTCTAGGAAGTCCTTAAGTCGTTGAGATTGAACCGCGGCAAAAACTTGTTGCGATCTCATTTCTTGCAAGAACTCTTCTGTGGTTTGCTCCGGTGCTCGCAAGCCCGTTACACCTTCGATATAGATCCTAACAATACCGGTCAGTCGAAGGTAGAAATCCTTAAACATCCCTCGTGATGGTAGGTCCTCTGCCAGCAGTGATTCCAGTTGCAAATGGGCGATCTCCTCGGCTGTCGGTTGATATGCCATCACGTTATGGACTCGCCTGCGCCGATTCAAAAAAATCGCCCCAACAGCAACCACAAGAAGCAATGCCGCTGCAAACCACCACCATCGCATTGGATCGTCAATCGTTTTCGGTGGAACCATGGGTTCCAGGTTTGCGAGACTTGGCACTTGGTCGCCGAGCTCGGAGGTAATGTTCACCTCGATCGGATCCGACTCAATCCAGGTTGACTGTCCTTTTTGTTCCGAGTTCTCTCGGTTATCGATAAATTCGATCGCGACCGACCGAATCAAATGAACGCCGGTATGGACGGGTTCAAGCTGATAGTGAAAGACGCGTCGATTCGGCTTGTCTCGTTCCAAACTTTTTTTGGGTGCACGTTCCACGTAGTCTCGAACAAGAAAATCGCCAACGGCACCACCAAAGTCCGGCGGCCGGATAACCACTTCGGCTTCTGCTCCAACTTCGATCTCCAATTTAACCAGATCCGACAAACGTGGTTCTTTGGGCCACAGACGGACCTGCATGCTTACCGGCCCCTTCTCCTTGGTGAGCTGAATAAATTCGGATAGAGGTCGTTGGACAGAGACATTCCTTTCTCGGCCTGTCGAGCAGCCAACGATTCCGCAAGAGCATATTAGGCACGAACACATTACCAGGATGAGAAAAAAAAGTCGGTCACACCGCCCTTGTGTTGGAATCATCGCTGCCGCTCCCGCATTCGAAAGAATCGTTGCAGACTGGTAGCATAAGACTGATCGGTTCGGATTTCTAAACGATCGACATTGGCTTTACGAAGCAAATCTTTCAGTTTGGATTGTCGATCGTGGGCTGCCTTGGCGAACAGTGCTCGCACACGTGGATTCCGAGTATCCACCTCGATCCATTCATCTGTTTCGGCGTCTCTCAAAGTGATGAATCCGACGTTGGGCAGTTCCCGTTCGCGAGGGTCCTCCAATGTAACCGCGATGCAATCGTGTCTTTGATTGGCAACTGCGAGAGCTCTCGAGCAATCCGGACCAATGAAATCACTAAGAACAAAAACGACCGATCGACGGCGTTGCACCCGTCCAATGTACTCGAGCGCCTTGGCGATGTCCGTTTGAGATTTAACCGGCTCGGTGGCGAGCATCTCCCGAATCAATCGCAAAACGCTCCCACGACCCTTGCGAGGCGGGATGTATTTTACTACGTCCTCTGCAAAAAATAGCAGCCCAACTTTGTCGTTGTTCTTTAAGGAAGTGAACATCAGGACGGCGGCAACCTCTACCGCCGTCTCCATCTTGCTGATGCGTTGCGAGCCGAAAGCGCCCGATGCTGAAATGTCAACTGCCAGCAGGATCGTCAACTCCCGTTCTTCGCAAAACGTTTTCACGAATGGGGCGTCGGAACGAGCAGTAACGTTCCAATCAATACTGCGTATTTCGTCACCGGGAACGTATTCACGTACGGTATCAAACTCCATTCCTCGCCCTTTGAACGCGCTAATGTACTCGCCAGCAAGCAAATCATTGACCTGCCGACGGGCCACGATTTGAATGCGGCGAACTTCTTTGAGTACTTCTTCAAGCTCACGTGCAGCCATATTGGTCTATGGAACCGGTACCGATTCGAGGACTTTGCGAACAATGTCATCCGAAGTCTTTTCTTCTGCTTCCGCTTCGTACGTCAAGATAATGCGATGCCGGAGCACTTCGTAGGCGATGTCTTTCACATCCTGAGGCGTGACATAACCTCGGCCAGCCAAAAATGCATTCGCTCGGGCGGCAAGGCACAGATTGATGGAAGCACGCGGTGAGGCACCGCATTCGATCAGCGGCTTGAGCTCCTTGAGCCGAAACTCCTCTGGATGCCGAGTCGCGGCTACCACATCCAGTACGTAGTCTTTGATTTTGTCGTCCATGTAGATCATTGCAACGGTTTTCTTCATTTCGAACAGTTGCGATTTGTCGAGTACAGGTTGCACCTCGCGTCGAAAATCTTCTAGGACCGTGTCGACAACTTTTCGCTCTTCCGCTTTGGTCGGGTAACCTACCACGACCTTTAGCATGAACCGATCGACTTGCGCTTCTGGCAGCGGATAAGTGCCTTCCTGTTCAATCGGATTCTGCGTCGCCATGACGAGAAATGGTTCATCGAGTGGATAAGTCGTATCGCCGATCGTTACTTGGTGTTCCTGCATGGCTTCGAGAAGGGCGGATTGGACTTTCGAAGGTGCTCGATTGATTTCGTCGGCCAGAACCAAATTGGCGAAAATCGGACCTTTCCGAGTTCCGAACGATCCTTCACGCGGGTTGTAGATCATCGTTCCGATCAAGTCGGCGGGAAGGAGATCCGGCGTAAACTGAATTCGCTGGAACTGACAATGAATCGCGTTTGCTAAGCCTTTGATGGCGGTGGTTTTGGCTAGCCCTGGCAGCCCTTCGAGCAGGACGTGGCCACCCGTGAGCAATGCAATCAGCAAACGCGACAGCATCACATCTTGGCCAACAAGCACCTTTCGAACTTCCGCTCGAATCCGCTCAAGCTGATCGGTGTGCTTGAGAACTTGCTCCTTGATTCGTTGAATATCAACACTCATGGATGGTCCGGTACCTTGAACACGTGGCAAAAAGTTTTCATGGGTCGCGTTACGGAACGTTTTCCTTCATTTTCTCACGTCCCGCCGTTTATGCAATACCCGTTCCAAGATCAGAAACAAGGCGGCGTTGGTTGTGCTACGGAAGGCAAAAGGGACGGAGGGAGGCCGATTCGCCAAGACTGAAAGAAGCTTGGTCAACATGTAAACGAGCGCCGTTGAGAGACGAGCCATGTCGAGTCCTATCGGAGCTATTCGAAATCGGATTAATCGACGTCGTTCTTCCAACAGACGGTGCCGAGAAATACGAACAAGCAGCGTTACACGACCAACAAAGCATTAAAGGGTTCTGTTTGACAATCTCGGACTTAAGTTACCGACACGATTTCGCACACGAAATGTCGTGATAACAAAGTGACACAAACCCAGTCTTTTTCCACCCTCGAGCCAAGATTTTGCGAACGATGGACTAGGTTCAATCCGCTTGTTTGAATTTCTTTGAAATTTTCTTGTGTTTTGTATTGGTGTATGGTCTATTCACTTACGCCTAATTTTATGGTGTGGTGCAATAACGAGATACGGAATCCCTCGAATGATCAGCCTCTCAGGCTCTCAGGCTCTCAGGCTCTCAGGGCCGTGCTTTTCTGTGGCAATTGTGGTTGGCTTGATTTTAGGCGTGGGGGGATGTGATAGTCCGATTGGCTTAACGGCGAATGTAACTACTCCTACAGCGAGTCAATTAAGCCAGCCTCGTAGCTCTGCGTATCACTTCGATGCAGGAGTTTTGTTTGCGAATGAAGCCAGCTACCTGTGTTTTCCCATAGAAAAGTTTGGGATTGATTCGACACAAGAGATTCTGACGATCAAGTCATCCTGTGAATGTGTACGACCAAGTGTGGTACGTTATCAGCGCCAGCAGTCGGAAGAAGGAGTTGCTCTTCGATTCGACTTTGTCGAAGACTCTCAAGCTCAAGACAAAGAGAGTCCTGTTTCCTTAGCGGTGACGATAAAACTACAGCTTGTAAGCGGAATCGAGCAATCGGTTACGATCCAGTTTCTGCACACAATCATTCGAGGCACGGCATTATGAGCTTGATCCCAACGAATGAGCGAGTAATTAAGGGTGCGCGTGGCGTGTTCGCGAGTATTGTTTCGACTGCTCAGCAAGGCTATGGTGAGTTATGAACGAACGAGCGGTAATCGTATTTGCAACTTTTGGTTTAAGCTTGATCGGTTTGTTCGTACTTTCACCCTGGAGTGAGAAACAGTTTGAAGACTTTGTGAGTCTAGACAAAGAGGTTCTCAACCTGGGCGAAATTGTGCGATTTAAGAAAGGGGAAGGTACTTTCTCGATCACGAATCGAACAGCGACTGCTATTCGCTACCGCTTGAGTGCGGATTGTCTCTGTACTCGCCTAAACCCGAGGGAAGGCATGCTCCAACCACGGAGCAGTCAAACCGTTGTTGTATCCTATTCTCCGAAATCGATATCGGATCGCGATTTTTCTAGAAAGCAAGAAAGCGCTGATGTTGTACTCAACATTAGCGCTGGCGATGTTTCGATATCGAAGTTCGTAGGTGTCAGGGCAACTGTCTTGATTCCCTTGACAGTGGACCCACAGCTATTGCATATTACTTCCGACGCAATGCGACAGTCGTTTTTTGATATTGCATTTTCCGTTGCCCAAGACGTCGAGAGCGTGCGATTGGTGGGTGGGAAGTGTTGTTGCTTCTGACAGGATCG
>JBBRJI010000172.1:0-9485 GCA_038219625.1 Pirellulales bacterium
TAATCAACAACGGCAACAGCATCACCCTTTTGACCTTCGATGGCGGTGCAGACAACGACGTGCTAGTGAGCAACGGATCGCTGATCGGCAGTTTGGATTTCACTGGAGATAGTGGTATTCCAGTTCTTGGCCGTACGAGCAACGACACGCTAATTGTTCGAGGTTCCGGTTCGGGGGCTCCTAACTCGCGTATTCGGTTCGATGGCGGGTATGGATTGGATGCGTTCGAGAACAATGCCAGCGGTTTTGGCTCGATCCTTTTCAATGGTGGACTTGACGCGGATACGTTGTTGAACAACGCCTCAGGACTTGCATCGCTCGACTTCAACGGGGACGCTGGCGCCGACGTCTTTGTCAACCACGGCGGGGCAATTGTGTCTCTCGTTTTCGATGGTGGTGCCGATGCTGATACTTTGATTAACGATGGAACTGCGTTGGGCCATTTAATTTTCGACGGCGGTGCGGATAGTGATCTTTTGATCAACAGTGGCGACTTGCTGGAAACTCTCACCTTCAACGGTGGTGCAGACGCAGACATCCTAGTGAATCAGGGCGGACAGCTTGGCGAGATAAACTTTGATGGCGGAGCGGATGCTGACGTTTTGATCAACGATGGTCCAGTTATCGATTCTATCGAGTTTAACGGCGACGCTGGAAACGACCGCTTGTGGAACCGCAAAGGTGGTATTCGAATCGGTTCGATTGTGTTTATGGGCGACGCAGGGATCGACACATTGATCAACGATGCGGCAGGTATCGACGTGATCACCTTTAACGGCGGAGCGGATGCAGACGTCTTGCAAAACAATGGAACGGTGTTGGAACTGACATTTGATGGTGGTGCCGACGCGGACGTTTTGGTAAACGCTGGTTTCGCCGGAACGCTAAGCTTTGACGGAGGGGCCGACGCCGACATCCTCCTCAATCGTGGCGGGCTAGTTGACGTTCTCGACTTTAACGGGGACGCCGGGATCGATACTCTATTCAATCTGGGACCGGTCACATCGCTAACGTTTGAGGGTGGCGCGGACGCGGACGTATTGCAAAACAACGCAATCGTCGACTCGCTATCGTTCTTCGGCGACGTTAATCTTGCGAATAGACCTTCATCGCTCCATGACGGAGCCGATACGTTGGTTAACAATGGTCCGGTCAGGAGGCTAACCTTTGAGGGCGGAGCCGACAATGACATCTTCCAAAACAATGCTTCGGTGGTTGAATTGACGTTTGATGGGGGTGCGGATGCCGACACGCTCGTGAATAACGGTAGCGGAATCACAACACTCGATTTTAACGGTGACGCAGGAGCGGACACGCTGATCAACAATGGCAGTGGAATTACGACACTCAATTTTGACGGAGGCGCAGACGCGGATGCGTTGAGAATTGAGGGGCGTGAGATTGGCAATGTGACGTTCAATGGAGGATTGGGCACGGATTCGTTTACCTACAATGGTGTTGGTGCCGCTGCTTCAAGTGTTCACTTCAACGGAGGAGCTGGGAGTGACTTCTTCGCCATGCGGGGAATTGCCTCCACAGTGACCTTCGACGGAGGTAGTGGTGACGACGGAGTGTTGGTCGTGGGCTCGGGCGCGATGACGCTGACTGGTGGCGACGGCGATGATTTCTATCGTTTTGTATCCAACCCGTTAGCCGACGTGACGTTGGCGGATTCCTATTCGGGAGTTGCGGACGTTTCCAAGGATACTTTGGATTTCAGCAGTTTCACCGCGGGACCTGTGACTCTAGACCTCCGACTCGTTAACGTCTGGCAGTCACAGGGATCTGGTCAGCTTCGAATTAGGTTGTTGGACTCGATGGCGATTGAGAACGTTGTTGGCACACCATTTGCTGACACGATCTATGGCAATGCTCGCAGCAACTACATCGGCGGTGCGGACTTCGACGAAGCGTTCAGTGGTCCGGTTGCGGCTCCACGCGGCGTCACACAATGGGTCTTTTTGGATTTCGATTCCCGAAGTAATTCTGGGGTTATCGACACCCTAACCGGACTACCCGATACTGGCGAGCACGTTTACACGGAGACCGAACGCGAGCTGATTCGTCAGCGAGTGGAAGCGATCTATCGAGGCCCGAATCTGGGCGCACCTTGGTTTGATGTTCGTGTTGTTACCAGCACATCTGAGATTCCATCGACATTCATCTCTTCGAACGAATTCGCTACGGTCTATTTCAATCAGACTCCGGCGTCCGGGCGACCCGGTGGGCTGGCAAGCGAAGTGGATCCAGGCAACGTGAATTTGGGCGGAAGTGCCGTAGTGCAAATCAACGGCTTGCTTGGTGGTGTCATCAGCAACGTTGATTCGGAAGAAACCATCGAGGGGGACTTCGACGCATTTAAGCGTGACGTCATAGCGGTGAATGAAACGGAAGTTGGGGCGAGCAAGCCGTCCGCTACCAGCGACAATTTCGTCAAATTGTCGTCCAAAGTTGCGGCTCACGAGCTCGCTCACTTACTCGGACTGCGCCACCAGGACAGTTTTGGACCGATCGGCTCCGGAGTTCACGATGTTCCTGGAGGAAGCAGCTACAAGCCGAACTACACTGGCCCCTCGGGTGGCGTCGAGACCATCGATCACTTGATTGGTTCGCCCGCTTCGATTGGCTCGACTCGCTTCAATGATTTGAAAAACTTATTCTTTGGAGAACGGGAAGCGATCAAGCTGGCTTTTGCCAATAGCAATCCGTCGCAAACGACATCGACCAATGTTGGCGGAAATAACGCATTTGCGCAAGCTGCGCCACTCAGTATGGTGACGCTTGCAGTCCCCAATACCCTCAGCAGTGGCCAAAATGCGACAAAAAATCTATACGTCCAGCTAAGCTCAGTGCTAGGGCAGATCGACGTTGATTCTGGGACCAATGGCACCCAGCGAAGCAAGAGCGATTGGTACTCCTTTACCGGTCGGGCTGGCGAAGTCATTAACATCGATGTGCTTTCCAACTCGGTCGGTCGCTTCGGGACGGGACTCAACGGAGCGATGACCAGCGATGACTTTATTGACACGATTGTGCGGGTTTACAACGCGAACCGTCAGCTTGTTCAGTACTACGATGGACTTGCCGAGAACGACGATGTTTTCGAACCCACCGACTCCAGCTTGATCGATCTATTGTTACCTGCCGACGGAACGTATTACATCGAGGTAGACTCATTCCACCGATACGGCGATGCACTGGGGAATCCAACGAATCCGTTGAGTCCACTAAATCCGGCGAACCCAAACAATATCCTGGCATATCCAGAGATCGTCGATCGATTCCTGGACAGTATCAACGACATCGACACCGGGCGTTATCAGCTAATAATGTACAAATTCCGCAAGTCAAGTTCATCGGACATGACCGACACCATAAAGGGCTTTGGCGGAACGGATGTTATCAATGGCGGACCTGATGACAGTTTTGCCTTGGCCTATGACTTGGGAACAAACGCGACCGTGAATGAAGGCAGCGTCTTTGCCCGGTCCGTTGTGGTAGATGATCGCGCGGCGACGAATTGGATCGGCAGCACGGTCGACTATGGAGATGGAACCGGAATACAGACCCTAAATGTCTCGCCGACGGGTGAGTTTTCGACGGTCGGATTTTCATTGAATCACGTTTGGGCTGACAACGGTTCTTACACCGTCTCGGTGAACATCGTCAACGATATCGGTCAGACGCTCTCTCATCAGCTCAACGTCTTGGTTGACAATGTGGCGCCCGTAGTCACTATCGCCGGTGCTCCGACTGCGTCGCCGGAAGGCACGTTGATCTCGCTGGCCAGTACCGTCACGGACGCCAGCAGCGTGGACACGTTCACCTACGTTTGGACGGTAATGGCCAGCAACGGGCAAGTGATCGCCAACGGCACGAACAGTACGTTTAGCTTCACGCCGAGGGACAATGGTTTCTACATAGTGACCTTTACCGCCACCGATGACGATGCAGGCGTCTCGCTAACCGAGAGCAAGACGATCGCGGTTGACAACGTGGCGCCAGGTGTCACTATCGTGGGTGCTCCGACTGCATCCACGGAAGGCACGTTGATCTCGCTGACCAGTACCGTCACGGACGCCGGCAGCGTGGACACGTTCACCTACGTGTGGACGGTAACGGCCAGCAATGGCCAAATGATCGCCAACGGTACGGACAATACGTTTGGCTTCACGCCGAACGACAACGGTTCCTACGTAGTGACCTTTACCGCTACCGATGACGACGCTGGTGTCTCGCTAACCGAGAGCAAAACGATCGCGGTTAACAACGTGGCGCCGACGGCCAGTTTAAGTTTGTCGGGGCCAAGCACCGTTTCCACGGGAACTTCGATTACGGTTTCCAGTACAACGAGCGATCCAGCTGGGGCGAGTGATCCGCTGGCATTGAGTTGGGTCATTACGCGAAACGGGGGTGCTTTCGCAACTCAAGCGAGTGGTGCAACCTACACGTTCACGCCAACGTTAGCAGGGACGTATCTCGTGACCTTTACGGCGAATGACGGCGATGGTGGGACGGTGATAGCAACAACTACGATTTCAACGAATATAGCCCCAACGCTTGCGATCACGACACCTATTGATGGAGTGTTCGGTGTCTCCTCTAGTTTCACGTTCAATGCGACGGATGCAGATGCCGTTGACCAAGGGCTAACGTTTTTCTACGTGATTCAATGGGGAGACGGAACGACGCAGACGGTTTCTGGGTCAAGGTTGATAAGCGTTAGCCACACGTATCCTGCCGTTTCGGCGACGGGTGTGTTCAGCATTTCGGCGACTGCTACGGACGCGCGGGGTGCGACCAGCTTTGTTGCGAACGCGGATTTTGCCGTACTCGGTTGGACGTTGATGGCCGACCCTCTTCATCCGAATGAAGCCATGCTGGTTATCGTCGGATCACAGGGCTCGGATAAGATCAAGGTGAAAACCAAGGACAACGACTATTACAAGGTTTCGATCCGCGATCGCGACGACGATATCAAACGTCGTGGGACCGTCTATGGCGATGTCAAGCGAATCCTTGTCTTTGCACATGGAGGCAACGACCGAGTAACGATCGATGACGATGTCGAGTTTACGGTTGAGGTATGGGGCGGTGCAGGAGACGATGAAATCAAAGGTGGAAGCGGCAACGACATTCTGATGGGAGAAGCTGGTAATGACAATCTCTGGGGTGGCAACGGTCGCGACATCGTCATAGGCGGGACCGGAGCAGACCGAATCCATGGCGATGCGAACGACGATTTACTCATTGCTGGCTTCACGGCTTTTGAGAGTGAATTCAATCAATGGGCGCCGAGCGCTTTTGCCGCTTCGACGCGATTGACCTTACATCAACAGCGGGCCGCACTGGAGTCCATCATGGCGGAATGGGCTAGTTCCCGATCTTACACGGAACGCTGCAACAACATTCGCGGAACCGGGACAGGGACTCGACTCAACGGAAATAACTTCTTCAAGATTAGCGATACTCTGATGACCGACAATACGGTTTTTGACGACTCATCGGTCGATCAACTATGGGGCGACAATGGCAGTGACTGGTTCTTTGCGAATCTGAGCAACGACCTAGGTAGCGTACTTGACCAAATAAAAGATCGTTCTGGTAGCGAATCTCAGGTAGACATTGATCGCTGGTGGTGATTCATTGGTTACACTAGGGTCAAGCAGTTAGTTTAAGGGCAGGAGTTGAAAAATGGATAAAAAGCCTCAAGTGGCTGATTCGGGACGTCGTCGTAACGGGGATCAAACCCAGGAGATCTCGGGTTTAGAAGACCTGGGTGCTGAGACGCTTGCGCCTACCGACGACGTAACCGAACGTGGCAGTTTGCTGGACAATCTTTCGGAAGCGCCAGCCACAGTGGATTTGCCGCCCATTGTCGTTGACGGAAATGCGCAAACGCAGTTCGGGGCTGCGGATATGACGAGGCCGGGAGTGAGCGAGGTAGATCTATCGCCAACGATGGATGTCCCAAGCGGGTTGCTCGAAGGGCTGTTGACCTCTCCGTCAGGTGCAACCGGAAAAAGTTCCAAACCAAGCAAATCAAGCGGTTTGAAAACTCCGCCCTCGACCGTCGGTTCTATCATTGGAAACTACGAGGTTCTCTCGGTTCTTGGCAAAGGGGGGATGGGAATTGTCTACAAGGCCCGGCATCGAACGCTGAATCGCGTCGTTGCCCTCAAGATGATCCTTCACGGTCTACACGGTGGATCAACTGCTATTCAGCGATTCCTTTCCGAGGCGCAAGCGGTGGCAGCCTTGCAACACCCAGGAATTGTTCAGATCTTTGAAATATCGGAGCATGAGGGGCTGCCCTATTTCTCATTGGAATATGTTGAAGGAGAGGATCTTCATTCCTCGCTGAAGGGACAACCGTGGGGCGCTAAGCCAGCAGCCGAATTGGTCCGGACCCTGTGTGAAGCTATGCAATACGCGCACGATCACCAGATCCTGCATCGCGATATCAAACCAGCAAACATCCTGCTTGATGCAGAAAAGCGGCCGAAGATCTCCGACTTTGGGTTAGCCAAGAAGCTTGATACGGGCGATCAAATGACTCGGGACGGAGCCGTCATGGGTACGCCCAGCTACATGCCACCCGAGCAGGCCCGCGGCGACACTGCTGCCATCTCGCCACGTTCCGATGTCTACTCGTTAGGCGCGGTCCTTTATGAAATGATCACAGGGCGAGCACCCTTTGTATCGGATAGTATGTTGGATACGTTGGTTCAGGTCATTCACCGCGACCCAATTCAACCGCGTGAATTGCAACCGGGTGTTCCGATCGATCTGGAAACCATTTGCGTGAAAGCGTTGCAAAAGGAGCCAGTCAATCGCTATCCAAGCTGCAAAGAACTTGGGGAAGACCTTCGACGATACGTCAATGGTGAACCGATTTTGGCGAGGCCCATCAGTCATTGGGAACGACTGACCCGTTGGTGCCGTCGCAATCCCAAGATCGCTTGGCCCACCGCTGTCGCGAGCTTCTTTGTCATTGCAACCGCTGTGGTATCGCTCGCCGCGTGGCGAATGACGGCAGCACAAGCTCTCGTGATCGCGGAAGAACGCGACGAAGCCAACGAGCAACGCAACGAAGCGGACAAACAACGCAACGAGGCTGACAAGCAAAGAGTGATTGCCAACCAGCAGCAGGTATTAGCCGAAGAGAACGCGGAACTGGCCACCAAACAAGCCAATTTGGCTCTGCAAAATATCCAATTCGTGGTTACCGATGTTGATACCAAATTGATGCAGCAGGCGGGCTCAAGCGGGATCCGCATTGCGATCATGGAAGCGTTGTCCAAAAAATGGGACGAACTGGACCTCGGTATGACGGGTGGCGTTCGTGGCAAAGCCATTCCAACGCTGATGGCCGTTCGCCATAAAATCGCGACTACTTTTTCTATGTTGGATCGAGTCAAGGAAGCCGATCAAGAGTTCGCAAAACTGGAAAAAATGGGACGCGAGCGAATCGTCGTCAAGGAAGGAACGGACGCGTCACGCATGAATCTGGCTAAGATTTTAACGGCTGCGTCGGTCATCCAGCGGCAACTCGATAACCCCAAGGGAGTCGAGCTAAAACTTTTGGAGGCCCGCGAGATCGTTCGCGACATTGTTAAAAATCCGAAACCCGAAGAAATTCCTACGGACGCAAATCAAGTGCAACAAGTCTTGGCCGCCGTCAATCAGAACTTGGGCGTCGAGTACTTGAGGCAAGGGCGTATAGCGGACACATCTGTCGTCTTCGCAGAAGCGGTTGCAGCCAATCAGGCGGTGCTCAAAAACATCGAGTCAAAACCAGGATTTGCCGAACTGGACGCCGAAAAGCGGGATCTTCAAACCTCGGAACTGAAGGTCATGATCGATAAGGGGATTTTGGGCGTAGCTTATGTTTTGATGCGGCTTGGTAAGACCGAGGAAGCGATCGTGCAATACGATTCTGCGATTGCAAGTCGTCGTTCGGAACTTGAACGCAATCCGAACACCCTTCGTTTGAAATCGGAACTTGCAGGTCAGTTGGCATTGTATGGTCGATCTTTGATTTGGCTTGATCGACTTGATTCTGCCGCCCCGATCTTGAGCGAAGCGGTCAAGTTATGCAACGAAGCATATCAGGCCGACCCAGAGAAGTCGGACTTAAAGAGATCGCTGATCTTTGCGTTATATAATTTGGGGACGCTGCGCGATCTGCAAGGAAAAAAAGACGAATCGCTTGGTCACTTTGAGCGTGCTCGAGGCTTGGCAGGGGACCTGTACAAAGTCTCACCCGACGAGAAGAACAGGTTCTTTTTGATGCAAGCTGAAGCACGCGTAGGCAATGGAAAGACTGCAAAGGAATTGAGCGATAAGCTCGGTGCGGTGACTACTGTGAATCCGGAGATTCATTTGGAGCGAGCTTGTGCATTATCGCAACTGGCACGCAATGCGGATGGGGACGAGAAGATTGCCTACATTGGCGAAGCGTTAACGGCACTTGATCGTTCGGTTACGGACGGATATCTCGATCCGTTTCGAATTTCTGCAGATCCCGATTTAAAGCCGTTGCGAGAAGAGACTCGCTTTACGGTGCTATTGCAGAAGTTGAGAACACAGAGTCGCGTGGAAAAATAATCGTAGGTCAGTCGCTCCGCCGACCGACGTCTTCGATGACAACCGACCAACGCTGCTCTTCTTCCGTTTGCGGTTTGGCCCGATCCAGGGGTAACGCTCGATAGGGCGAGGTCGCTCGCGTATCGAGAACTCAAGTCTGCGAAGCGACTTGGCTACGGAAAACCACATCTTGCTGCGGAAGCGATGTTCTCTTTCGTAAATTTTCCCCCAGGTCGTTCGGTCTTCCGTATCAGAGTTTTTAGGATTCTTTTAGCAAGCCGATCTAATCTCGATGTTCATGACGTAGGTTTAAGTTGCGACGTTGCTTAACTCTGAGACAACGTCGAGCACGTAAGGTTGCGCTGGCAACACCATGATCAAGGCAATGCGAATGAGAATCTTTACACGAGTGGCTGTTGGGTGTTTGTTGAGTGGACTGTTCTCTGGCTTTGCATCGAGTGCAGAGCCACGCATCCTACGTGTCGAGGAAGACTGGGAGTTAGTCGTCACCACACCCAACCCGTTGCAAAACTCACCTCAGATCAGCACTTGGATGAGTCCAGGCGATTCATTGGAAGACCAGCATTTTGGCGCGAATTTCAATCACGTGCAAAAGGACGACTATCTGGGGGGTGGATTTCAAACCAGAGCCTACCAGGGCGCGACGGTCATGGACGACAAGTTAAATTGCAATGGAATCAAGCTATGCGGCAATGGAGAGTTGCTCAAGTGGACACAGGTTATGGCCATCATCAATGAAGAACTGGTATTTGCGATCAAGGATGGTTCGTCGCAGAGCTGGGGGGATTTTGGTGGAAAGGAAACGTTGGTTCGCGATGTAGCGTCCGTGAACGATCTGAACGGATATCGTCCCAACAAATCGGCGGAGTGGTCAG
>JBBRJI010000173.1:0-9462 GCA_038219625.1 Pirellulales bacterium
GGAACTTTCGGGGAGCTAAAGGCGACAGTAAGTCAATGTCCAATTCGGCCAAGAAGAACCGCCAAAGCCGTTTTGAACATAAGTCTGACATCGCCCGCAATCGTCCTCTTATCAGCGTATCTCAAATCCATTCGCATCCAATCCGAAAAGGATATCTTGCGGGATTTGGAAATCTGCCAAATGCAGGTCAAGCCTGGCTTGGTATCCAGCCGTCGGCGTTGCCAACCCTTGCACTTGGCATCTTCATTGCAAGGTAGCGGCCGTGGACCAACAATGGCCATGTCACCCACCAGCACGTTCCAAAGTTGCGGTAATTCGTCCAGCCCTGTCCTTCGAAGCACATTACCCAGTCGAGTAACTCTTGGGTCATGCTTCATTTTGAAGGCTGGACCGTCTCGCTCATTCAACTGCTGTAGTTTTCCCTTGAGCTCTTCGGCATCGACCACCATCGTTCGCAACTTGTACATGGCAAAAACGTTGCCAAATTGCCCTGTTCGCAACTGTCGAAAAAAGACCGGCCCCTTGGAGGTCAGCTTGATGGCAATCGCGGCCATCAAAATGATTGGCAATGCAAAGGCGAGACCAATCAAAGCGCCGCTAATATCCATGCAGCGTTTCCAAACGGGATACTTGCTACAGATGTGAGTCGTGGCAACCGTACTTGTGTTGACTAACTTTACACCACCGCGGCGATTTTGAGAGTCATCATCGGCTCGAATCACCCTGCTCATTTTGTGCGCAGATATAGACAAGGAAACTGCATTTCTTTGTGCGGGGATGGAGGTCTCCACAACGGTATCGTCGTTGCTTGATTCATTGTCATATAGGACTTCCGAATCGGAATCCAAAGACGGATTTGCATTATCATCCGCCGTACGACCGCTTTCCCTGCCGGAATAAGTGAATACCTCAGCATCGAAGCTCCAGCCATTCCGGGTGGCTGAGCGGATAATGGAATTGAGCACGACTCGAGCTCCATGCATTTCCGTCATTGGAAGCATCACTCCCAGTCCACCTTTGAGCAGAAGTCCCTTTTCGTCGGTTAGACGCAATCGCTTGTGAAGTAGCTTGGCAAAGAGACATAGCTGGCTTCTAGATTCCTTGCCCGATTCGTGTTTGAGTTGTATGACAATCATCGAAAAATACTGGTTGTGACGATCACACCGCATCCGTTCCTTGGTGAGCAACAGCTCCATGGCCTTTGGTGAAAGCAGCAGAGGAGTGGGCGATTTTCTTTGCCTCTTCATTGCTGCGCTTAGGGAATCAGACATTTTTCATCCTGTTGAAAGTCATGAGTCTTCATTCTTCATTCTTCAGGGTGTAACCTGTCTCCGCTTGGCTCACGTTATGTAGCAGAGAAATTGCCTGAATGTCGACCGTTGTTTATCATCGCCTGGGAAGAAAAAAATGCGAGTGACATTCGTTTGGAAATTTAGAAAAACCTAATTGATCCAGGGATTTCGGTCGACCACACGTTGAATAAGAGGCTATGATCAAATTCGCCAGGAGCCCAGCATTGTCGCCTTTTGATCCGCAAAAGTGCGTTAACGAGGCGCACTTTCGCGGAGCGAAAGGCGACATTAGTTAGGCAACCGACTTAACCGACAGACGTTGAGGGTACGCTGTGTGTCGTCCCTAACTCTCCGCATCCAAGGTGGCGTCGTTGGCGGTGCCAGTCATTTCCGTGCCACCCCCGCCTCGCGAACGAACGGCAGACATAAAGCTGTCTGGCAGACGCATCACCCAAAGCACAACGACCCAAAGCATACTGACGACGGCCAAAAGAGCCAAGAGGGCGACGACTCCTTCTCGGATCAGCCTGGTAACCATGGACGCCACGGGGGCCGTAATCGAATCTGCTCGCTCTTGTACCAGCACCCAAAGGCCCGTGCGTTCACGCGATTCGGAAACTCTCCGCGAAATATCGACTCGTTGCATGGCAGCGATCCATTTGCCGCCGAATTCGTGGCCTCTAGGTTCCTTGGAGACAGGATCGACGTAGTCAAGTGTCCCCCCATCCTTCATCGTTTTAAGCACCTCAGGATCGATTTGGAATTGGCTCCCTTGCTCGTCGAGTGAGGCATTTCCTCCCACCAATTTTTGGAAAATGGGGTGTTGCAGCAGTGTTCCTTCTTGAGCCCCTTCGTGTCCATCCACCAAGACGGCGAAACGACTCTTTTGATTTTGTGTCCCCTCCGGTGCTTCTTTGTCCTCTTTCTCGGCGAGCAACTCAAAATCACCTAAGTTGATGGTCAGCACAAGCAAACCCTCAACATCTTCCGTTTCCACTTTTTTGCTATCGCTTGGTTCTTTGTCTATATTATCTGCAATGTCTTTTTCATCTTTCTCTTCTTTGACTTCGACTTCACGGTTCACTGAAATCGGTGTGGAAACAGCGATCTTATTTCTCTTCGTGGTCTTCGATTTGAATGGTACGCTGACTTGCGACGAGGTTGTACGAGGGATGTTGCGGCGGCGTGTTTTTTCGTCTAGATCACTCGATTGGCCAGTAAAATAACTGCGATACGCGACATTGGAGCCGATTGGGTTTGCAACCCGATCGGATGTAAAGGCACCGGCCAAAATGGTCCCAAACCGATCCGTAATAAACATGCTGTCAAAACGAGCTGGCTTTTGCGAATTGCCAATCTGCGATTTTATTTCCGTCAGACGTTTTTCAAGGTAGTCCTCCAATTCTATCCGTCTTGCGAGAGCCCCAAGTCGTGCTTGGCTTTCAGGCGGCGTTCGATCGGTAGCTAGGTCATGCAACAGATCATCACCCGCTTCGTCCACGCATGCTACGAAACGCGACTCTAGGTCCGATCGACGTGCATCTTCCTCGATCAACTTGAAAAGCGAGGCCATCTCCGATTCGAGAGTTCTGGCGGCAAACTGGGCGGCAAACAGGTTGCTTTGCAATGCCCATTTTCGCAGCCCTTCGGACGACTCCGTTTCGGCCAACAATACACCGCGCCGAGCAAACAACGCCATCACAGCCAGTAACAAAATCGGACCGACTATGCCTAGCAACATGAGCGGTCGACGCAAACGGGCCATCTGGCGGCGCTCAATCGCGGCTAGAACCAACTGCACGTTTGCAAAACGATCTTCGGGCTTCTTTGCAATGCAGCGATCGACAATGGCTACCAGCCAACGATCCATGCCGCGAACTCGATGGTGAGCCCGTGGGAAGTGGCTTTTGAAAATAGTATCGCGATAGCGTTTGAGTCGCTCAGGCAGACTGGCCGCGGTATCTAGCGTCGTAACCGTGTCGGGCGTTTTGTAGGGCGGGCTACCGACGATCATGCAATAGAAAATCGCACCCAGTGCATACACATCCCATCGCGCGTCGGGTACAGCGTTGAGATCGGCTTGCTCTGGAGCCATGTAGAAAAGCGTGCCGAGCGAAGGAGTCTGTTCGTTGGACAAACGGCTTTGTCCAAAGTCAGCCAAACGCGGCAACCAGTCTTGATCCAACAGCACGTTGGCCGGCTTGAGATCGCAATGCAGTACCCCTTTTCCATGCGAGTGATTTAGTCCCATTGCAATATCGGAGAAAAGTTCGACTGCCTTCGAGGGCGCCATCGGGCCGCGGGCGCGGATCAAATCGTCGAGCGAACCGTTTTCTAAATACTCCATCACGTAGTAAGGCGGCTCTGCGTCCCAACCCACCTCGAGCACTTGGACAATAAAACGATTGCCAGCCATGCTCACCAGGTTTTTGACTTCGCGAGTCAAAGACGACCAGTTGACGCCAGAACGGTGCAAATAGAATTTGATGGCGACCGTGCGACCCGTGTTCAAATTGTTGCCAACCCAAACTTGCCCGAACGCTCCTTGCCCTAACAGCCGGTCCAGCCGATAGCCGGGCACCTGGGCCGGTGGAACCGTCGCGCGCAGACTGAGCTCTTCGGCACGCATTTGCTCGCCGACAGTTTGGTTGAGAGTGTTATCCATGGGATTGGGACTAGATACGAGCGTCAAGGCAAAGCGCGAAAAGTCGTGTTGGAATTTTCACAAGACTTACGAAAGGCATCAAATTCGACACGTGTGCCCTACCAGTTTAAGCAAAAACAATCGAATCGTCCCCCCTAAGATTACCGGATTCGTGAGAATTCAGACGAAGCTCGAACTAGTGCCACGTTTGCTGCGGTTCGGAACTCGATGAGCCCTATCCGCGGACGGAAACGGGGACCGGCGTGCTTTTCGTTAACGATTCGATGATTTGCGTCGTATCTACCCCGTCGCCTATCGCGCGATGGTTCACGATAATTCGGTGACGAAGAACCGGGATCGCAACCGCCATCAAATCGTCCAAAATGGGTGCCGACCGACCTTCCAGCAGCGCCCGAGCCTTGGCCGCCAGCACCAAATTCTGGCTTCCCCGCGGCCCCGCACCAAAAGCTACGTAGTCATCAATCCTTTTGTTGCCGTTTCCGGGGCGTGTGCCGGAACACATGGATACGGCAAAGTCAGCAATATGATCCGGGACCGGCACACTTCGAACCGCCAATCGCATCTCAAGAAATGCTTCGCGGGTTAGTTTGCTTTCAGGCATTGAGGTTTCGTTGCCAGTGGTCTTCATCACAATCTCTTTTTCTTGCGCATGGGTCGGATATCCGATATGGATCTCCATCATGAATCGGTCGAGCTGGGCTTCAGGCAATGGGTACGTTCCCTCTTGCTCAATCGGATTCTGAGTTGCAACGACTAGAAACGGTTCTTCCAACGGGTACGATTCCCCACCGACTGTGACATGCCTTTCCGCCATAGCTTCCAGCAAAGCACTCTGCGTCTTGGGGGATGCGCGATTGATTTCGTCGGCTAAGACCAAATTCGCAAAGACTGGTCCTTTGCGAAATTGCATGCTCATTTCGTTCGTTTGAAGATCTCGTCCAAGCAACTCGTAGCCCGTGATGTCGCTGGGCATCAAGTCGGGTGTGAATTGGATGCGAGAAAATTTCCAATGAAAAGCACTGGCCAGACTTTTGACCATGAGTGTCTTTGCTAGTCCTGGTGCCCCCACCAAGAGCGCATGCGAGCCTGACAATGCGCAAACAAGCAACTGGTCGAGAACTAAGTCTTGTCCGACGATCGATTGCTTTAGAATTTTTCGAAGTTGAGGGATCTGGGCAACAAATGCATCGGCGGACGAGGCGGTATTCAAGGCGCATGCTTTCTCAGAGGTCGAACTCTAGCGAGTATTATTGATCGAAACTTCGACCTGCAATTGTAACCTCTGGGCAGCCAACTCGATATCGCTTGCATCGATCGCGATCCAAACGGAAATGGACCTGAAATCCGACCTAGCCATGGGGTTTGGGGAACGCATTTGGGCAGCCCCAACCACTCGATCGATCCGAACAACGCGCCCCATGAGCGTCCTTGCTAATGCAGAGGAACGAATTTCCGCAACATCGTCGATAGCAATACTGGCAACGTCCGATTCGTGCACTTCCGCTACGCAAACCATCTCGCTCAGATCCGCCAACTCAAACAACGGGAGCTGGGCTGTCCGTTCCCCTACCTCAACATTCACGCTCACAACCACTCCATCGAACGGAGAGACGATGTTGGACTGCTCGAGTTGCAATTTCAGGATATCGATTTGTTTTTCTAAGCTTGCAATCGGTGTCGCCTGATCCACCAGCTTCCGCGACTCTTGGGCTGCCCCCACGGATCTTTGGCTTTGCGCCATTTGCAATTGAGACAATTCGACAGCTTGTTGAGCTGCTAACTGAGATTGCTCGTTGACGGAAGAAATCTTAGTGAGCTCGTTTCTCTTCGATTCCAACTCGATGGTTCCGATGGCCGCGCGTGTTAGCGGCGACTCGCGAAGACTTTGAAGCGAGGAAATCTGGCGGCCAAGCGATTCCACCTGTTCACCACCTTTTTTTGCCATGGCCAGTTGGGCGTTTGCCTGGGTTAGCAGTTGAGTTGCCGACTGCAGCTTGAGGCCTGCAGCGTCAATCGCTAAGTCCGCTTCCTGCTGCTTGGCTTGACGCAATGCCCGTGCCTCGTCCAGTCTAAGGACGGCCGCCTCAAGTTCTAAAGCTCGCAATTGCTGGCTCTGTAAGACAATTAACGGTTGAAGTTTTCGAACCTTCTGTCCCGCCTGTACCAGCACCTGTTCCACTCGATCGCCTGGCAGCGCACTCAAACGAATCAATCCTTTGGCGGGTTGGATTCTCCCCTGCGCCAAAACCTGATTCGGCTTGGGTTTGTCATTCAACGTCACTTCCCGATGTCGTAACGCTGGCCTTGACGTTAGCCGAGGAGAGGGACCACAACCGCCAAGTACAACCAACATGGTCATGGCTACGAATCCCCGTAAATGTTTTGCGCTCGAGGACCTAGCAAAACAGTGCGTCATCATCATCCTTGGGATTGGTAAAGCCTGCCCAATCGGCAAACGGAATAAAATCGGAGCTGCGAATCAACCCTAGAATAGATTACACTGCAAAGCTGGCGTGGGCGATTTCAACACCTTATTATTTTCGAATTCAAGCAGAGGAAATCGATATAATGCTGCCCGGAAGCGTGCAACGAGCGACACTTTTCGATCCAAGCACTCGAATTCGGATGGCCCAGCATGTTACGCCCTCCATTCGTGCCACCAATCTCCGCCACTACTTCGGCTCCGGAGAACTGCGAAAACAAGTTCTCTACGACAATAATCTAACCGTTTTCCCGGGCGAAATTATCATTATGACCGGACCAAGCGGTTCGGGAAAAACGACTCTTCTGACCCTGATCGGAGCCCTGCGGGCTGTCCAAGACGGCAAACTCTCCGTCTTGGGGCAAGATTTGCAAGGGGCCAGCCGAAGCCAGTTGGTCCAGTTTCGGCGACAAGTTGGCTTCATATTTCAAGCCCATAATCTGTTCGATTCGCTCAACGCCACGCAAAACGTTCGAATGTCCCTTGAGCTAACGCGGCCAGGGAGTTCCATTCGCGAAAACACCAAAACCGCTAAGGAAATGCTTGACAAGGTTGGACTATCCAACCGAACAAGCCACAAACCTAGACAATTGTCTGGAGGACAAAAACAACGTGTGGCTATTGCTCGCGGACTTGTCCATTGCCCCAAGCTTGTACTTGCCGATGAACCAACGGCTGCCCTGGACGAACAGAGCGGCCGGACCGTCGTTGAACTTTTGCAACGCATGGCAACGGAAAACGAAACCACCATCTTGATCGTGACACACGATAATCGAATTCTCGACGTGGCCGATCGAATCATTACCCTCGTCGATGGCCAAATCCGAAGCGACGCACTTGTAAAAGAAGCTGGCATCATCACGCAAATGCTGGCTAAGTGCGGCGTCTTTGAACGGGTGACGCCTCGCACGCTGACCAGGATCGCGGATGAAATGACGATCGAAAGTCTACCCCCCGGCAAACAAATCATCCGAGAAAACGATCCTGGAGATCGATTCTTTCTGATTCGTGAAGGGAGCGTGGTGGTTAAACGAGGTTCACCGGAGAAAGAGGTGGCCATTCTTAAGACCGGGGACTTTTTTGGTGAAACCGCTTTGCTGACCGGCCAACCCAGAAATGCAAGCGTCTATACCCTTGATGAGACACTCCTTTGTTCGCTTAGCAAGGCGAGTTTTCAGTCCGCCATGGCCGAGTCGGCTTCACTCGAAACAGAAATCCGAGAAGCATACTTCGAACGAAAGTAGTTTTGCCACTCACTTGGTTCGTTCAAAAGACCAAGTACAAGAACAGTCCCAGCCCCAAGCATACCAACGCGAAACCATCGGCTCGCGTCAAGCGATCGCTGCGGGAATGCCGTCGTAGGTATTGAAAAATCGCGCCCGTACCACAACCGAAACGGCAATACGCCATCGGGACTCTCAGCGATGCGATAATCCCAATCACAGCAACGCAAAGGGTTGGCCATGCAGCCGATCGCCACGCATAAGCATCAAACGGCTCGATATCCACCAAGCTAAATGGCAATTGCAAAATACTTACCAAAACAACCCAGGCGATCAAGGCCGGTCGAATCCAAAGCAACAACCTCCCAAGCCTGCGCGGCATCGGCTTTCTTTGCTTCCATCTTCGTGGCAGCAACTGCTGTACCGCCCCGTGTGGACAAAGATGCGAACAGTAAACATTACTGCGAGCAACGATCGGCAACGTGATCGCAGCGACCGCTAACACAACCAGCCCGATTGCGTTTTGCCAGGGCACGCCGCTTTCAGCCCAGCCTGCGAACATCCCCATCGACAATAAATCGCCATTGATCAGACCAAGATACACGATGACACCGATCTGAAACGACACACGGAACCCTTTGTGCCCTCGAAGCCCAGTAAGACCAATGATCAGTCCAAACACGACAATGAGAACGGTACTGAGGTTGCGCCACAGACTAGCCTCGTTCGCCCTCCGCGTCGATTTTTCTGCAGATTGCACG
This sequence comes from Pirellulales bacterium, assembly GCA_038219625.1. Classification (GTDB taxonomy): domain Bacteria; phylum Planctomycetota; class Planctomycetia; order Pirellulales; family Pirellulaceae; genus JBKCUI01. The sequence continues at coordinate 8,424 of JBBRJI010000173.1, forward strand.
GACTCATACGCTGCTACAGCCACGACCAGTCCTTGTGCAACAGCCAAGCTCGTCATCGTCGCCCCTGATACGCCTTCGATTCCGGCTTGCTTGATATCTAGCTGGCTCCACTGGTTGAGAGTGTATTTCTTCAATATCTTTTCAAACCCGACGTCTCCCTTCACGTAGCCGACGTAAGGTTCATTGTCAAAGCTTGCTGCGATCGCAATACCGACAATTGTTCCATCAGGTGCAAACGCGATGTGACTTTCCGTGGGGCCTTGGTAACCGATGATTTCGTCCGAAGCAGGTGAGGTCCTGAGGACCATACCGCAGTCTTGCGACGTAGCATCATAGACATGCCAAAGTGATGGACTGGAACTGCCTTGCTCGATTCGAATCGCAAGCGGGAAAAATTTCTTGACGTCAACCAGTTCGAGGGGTTTGGGAAATTTTGTCGAAACCTCCGTCGCACCCAAACGTTTTTGAATTCCTTGGACCATCGCAAAACCCGTGAGCGTTGCTCCCGCAACACCGTCGATATCCATCCTGGACGCAGCCTCTGTCCAAGACTGACCGACCCAGGAATGAAAGAACTGCGGATTCTTAAGAATCAGCTCGACGTGATCGCGAGTATCTCGACTAGTCAATAAACGGATCCCAACAATACGATCGCGAGTGTCGAACGCGATCAGCAGATTCGTTGGCCCTGAGAAGCCTAGAAACCGATCGCTGTCTGGTGCTGTTTGAATTACGTAGCCTAGCGACTCGCCGTTACCTGTGAGGACCTGTCGGCCCCCATGGCGTTCCGACTCGCCCCACGCTGCTGCATTAGGGTAGAGTTCGCTAACACGGGTCAGTTCGACATTGGAAAGCGATCTTGTGCGATCCGTACTCAACAGACGATCGTGTTGAAGATGCATGACGAGCAAGACGCAACAGAGCATCGTCACACGAATAAGATGGACGCCCCATTGGCTCATTTGGCAGGCAATATCTGAACAGCATCCGAGTGCACAATGCCACCAGCCCGATCGGTAGATTGGACCACGGAGACTAT
>JBBRJI010000174.1:0-9432 GCA_038219625.1 Pirellulales bacterium
ATGGCTGTTCTTAGTACGTTGCTCATTTAATTATGTTCAGTTCAAGCTAGCGTTGAAATCGATTCATGTGTCAACAAATCATCGTCAGATTAGCGACGGACAGGAACGTTTCGAGGGGCGGTCGGGCCACCTGGACCATTAGTTTGGGTTTTGGTCCCTGCGGAATAAACGGGAGGTACCGTGCCACGCGGTTGACCCTTTGTGGCCATACTGCCCGCTGCGGCTTGTTGCGGAGCGTAGGCGTTGTTGTAAAGGATCTGCGGCATCTCATTGGGAGGGCAGTTGCCTTGAGGCGCACATCCCGGTGGAACTTCGATGTAACCTTTGCCGTACAGTTCGTGTTCCAATGGGCTGTTGCTGTTGAAACCGGGGCCTCCAGGAGGAACTTCATTCGCATCCATTGCACCCGCAAAGTTCGGTGTGACCATGATCAAAAGCTCCACTTCGTTCTGGACTTCTCGATTGGCTCGGAACAAGGCCCCTAGGTAAGGAACGTCGGACAAAACAGGCAGTCCGACCGATTCCGCTTCCGTCCGAATTTGTAACAAACCTGCGAGAGCCAGTGTTTGGCCAGCTCGCAATTCGACGGCAGTATCAACGAACCGACTGCGAATGCCTGGGATGCTAGTTCCGTTGATGGTAACACTTCGGCCTGGATCGATTTCGCTGATGGTGGGTCGAACTTCAAGCCAAATGCGGCTATCGCCTCGCACCTTGGCCACGAAATCGAGTCTCGTTCCGAATTCCCGAAACTCAATTCCTACCTGACCAAGTCCTGCTGGGACAATAATTGGGAATTCACCGCCGGAGTTGAAACTTGCAGGGCGACCATCGATGGCCACAACCGTTGGATCGGCCATGACTTTGGCCAAGTTCTTTTGACGGAGCATTCGAAGCAAACCGAAGAAGGCATTTCCATTGTCAACGATACCAAACTTGAGCGATTCGTTCCCCGCGTTGATCAAGGATGAGGTTGTCGCGCCGGTACCGATGAGTCCACTCGCGGATTGCGTCACGAAGTCATTTCCGAAGCCCATCGACCAGTCGATACCAAGCTGTTGCAACTTGGTGCGGGAGACCTCCATCACTTGCGTCTGCAACATGATGGTATGGACCCCGATGACTTCAATACGATTGATAACTGTCGGGTAGTATTGCTCGGCGATGGTGACAGCTTGTTCGACGTGTTCGTCGGCTGTCACTTGCCCAGATAGGATGACTGCTTGTTGGATTGGGCGTACATGGAGGGTGGCAGACGGGAACTCCTGAGCCAGGATAGCTTGAAGCTCACGAGCATCGCCGGTCACAACGACTTGAACGTTGTAGACCTGGTCATCGGCTCCCAAGAAGTCGATCTGTGCGACGCCCGTCGCGACCGCGGACACCAACACTTCGTTTCGTCCCGACGCTTGCACTTGAATGGCCGCGTCATTCTGAACGGTCGCTTTTAAGATGGGTTGCGGAAACGTAAGGTACTGCGAGGTTGTCACCACCATCTGCAGCGATTCCTGCGTCTTGGCAATTGCCAGCCGACCTGTAGGAATGATTTTATCGCCATCTCCACACAAGGCTCTAACAGGCGAAACCGCCAGGTTTAGCCATGTGGACATCGCAAGCATCAATGCGATTCGAGCGAGGTTGTACTTTGTCTGTCCCATCTCTGATTCACTTCCCTGTGAACATACTTTGGACTTACTGCACTAATTGAACAGTAGGTTGGTTCCAATCGTCAGTTTTCACCATCCATGGCTTGGTTGACGTGTGGGAGTTCCATTGCCAAATCGGCAAACGAACTACATCCAATCGCATTATTCGACACAAATGTACTTGGACATCACTTTGTACTTGGGTAGGTTGCCTTAAATCCCCCAGATTGCCAGTTCCCACTGGCTGGATCCCAAGTCAGGTTCGGTTGTACTGAATTGGCAGGGTTTACTGGCTCAACACCCTGGGAAGGGGTTGAGTCAAGGGACGTCATCGAATTCTTTTGGCCAGTCGAATTGTAATTGGAAGAGTATTTCGGGATTTTTTGGCTCTGTTCGTCACCTAGGGCAGGGTTCTCTACAGGAGCTGCTTGGTCCATGTCGATTTTCTGAGGCAACGTTTTACCTTCGCTAAAACGGTACATGGTGGACTTGTTTGGGGTGACGATGACCATCTCGTGTTTTTCCGGTTTTTCGGCTAAAGGTGCAGGCTCAAGAACCGCGGATTCGACAATGGACTTCTCGCTATTTGAGTTTTCGCTCTTGGTGGACTCAGAATCCTTCAACCACTGGATAAATTTTTCACCATCGTCTGTTTGGTTACCCGTTGCGGTGACTGGTGAAGGCGGACGCAAGGCCAGTCGCAGTTTTCCCAGATTCGAGGCAGTGTCAAGAACGATATACTGCGAATCTTTTACGAGCAGTTGTATCGTGCTCGACTTCTTCTGTTTGGTCGCTTCGGGATCGACGACGGCAACCCCATCGATCATAACGACTTCCAAATTCTCCATGACTTTGACGCTCTTGGCGGCTTTGACTCGAGGTCCTTTATCGAAATACCCGTAAACATCGACGTGATCACCTGGCCCAATGTAACCACCACCTCCCGTCTCATCTTTGACCCCGATGTCGAAAGTACGGTATCCCTCAGGAACGATAAAGTCTCGGCCTTTCGAAGAAAGCTTGGCTTCGATGATCGGTTCACCGGGGTAGATGCGTTGCTTGGTGAATTTATTTTCGACCAGTTTCGGATCCGCGATTGCACCTAGGGGAACTCGATCCACAGGCCATTGTTCAATGCGAAAGCTATCGGGCGGTATTTTGGTCGCAGCCGAGATCTCCTTGGCGACAACCAGTATCGAAACGGTCTGAGTTACACCGCGGTTTTTCTGGTCGAGAACGACTTGGCTGACCGCAACGGACGCGACAACTCCGCACCCCAGTGCGATAACGAGTAATAGAATGGACTTTGTACGCATAACTGGACGCCTCGAAAGGTTTTGATTCAATCAACCCAGCGGTTGCTGAAATTCGATTAGGCGTCCATGCCGCAAAGAAAACATAGTTCATCAATCAGGATGATGAACCATTACAACTCAAGTTTCATCTTCGACGCCGGGCGTTTGGAAAATCAATGGATTCGCAATCGGCCTCTAGAATGCTTGCTACCAAAACAATCGAAACAATCCTTTCAATCGGGATTTGAGCATTGGCATTTTGAGCAATCCAAAATACCATTCAATACGGCAACAACTCCGACCATGGAATTTTCAGCAGACCAAGGCGCACACATGGCTTCGTTTCAATCGAACTCCCCGCGAAATCGCTTACTCGCTTGTCGAGATTCGAGAAAATGGTTTGGTCTCTTGCTCGCGATTGCGTGCCCCATTTTGGTTTCTGCTCGCGCGGACGACACGCCCAAACGTCCAAAGCCAGAAGTGCCGCAACTCGCCGAAAAGTCAGGCGAAGCAACCACCGCCATCGGCTCTTTCAAAATGCCTGTTGGTTTTACCTGCGAGCTTTTTGCTGCAGAGCCTATGGTCGGCAACCCAGTCGCATTTACAATCGATCATCGTGGACGAGTTGTTGTCTGTGAAAGTTATCGGCAAGAAACAGGGGTGACCGACAACCGAGGGCACGATGAGAAATGGCTTTCTGCCGACTTGGCCGCCGAAACCGTGGCTGACCGAATTCGCTACCATCGCGAACAACTAGGGGATAAGGCTGCGGAGTACGAGACAAAGGACGATATTCTTCGCATGCTGATCGATACAGATGGGGACTTTCACGCGGACAAAGCAACTGTCTTCGCATCCGGCTTCAACGGCATCGAAGAGGGGACGGGAGCAGGCGCATTAGTGCGGGGCGACCGTATTTACTACACGAACATACCCAAGCTCTGGGCGCTCGTAGACAAGAATGACGATGGCATTGCCGATGATCGCATTGTCCTTGCGGATGGATTCGGAGTTCGTGTCGCCTTCCGTGGCCACGACATGCACGGCCTGATCCTCGGACCGGACGGTCGCCTTTACTTTTCCATTGGGGATCGCGGATACCATGTTGAAACACCCAGTGGGCTCATCGCCAACCCCGAAAGCGGTGCAGTATTTCGTTGTGAACTGGATGGCTCCAAGCTGGAAGTTGTCGCCAGTGGCCTTCGCAATCCTCAAGAACTCGCGTTTGATGACTTTGGAAATCTGTTCACCGGCGACAATAACTCGGACTCCGGTGATAAAGCGCGTTGGGTCTTCGTGGTTCGAGGGGGCGACACGGGCTGGCGAATGATGTACCAGTACATCAGCGATCGCGGCCCGTTCAACCGGGAAAAGATTTGGTACCCATTTAGCGAGGACTCCCCGGCTTACACGGTACCGCCTATAGCAAACTTAGCGGACGGACCGTCGGGATTAACCTGCTATCCGGGGACTGGACTTGCCGCAAAGAGCGGACTGCCAGACGAGTTTGCAAACGCCTTTTTCCTATGCGACTTCCGCGGTCAAGCCTCCAATAGCGGCGTTCGAATGATCAAAGTGAATCCCAAGGGTGCCTTCTTCGAACTCAAGAGCAACGATGAGTTTGTATGGAATATCTTAGCGACCGACGTGGAGTTTGGACCGGACGGGGGCATGTACGTCAGCGATTGGGTCAATGGCTGGAAGGGTGAAAACAAGGGCCGAATCTACCGATTTGCCGATCCACAAGCTCAGGCCAGCGACCTGGTAAAGGACACGCGGATCCTGCTACGCGACGGAATGAAGTCGCGTAGTGAAGCCGATTTAGCCTCCCTGCTGGACCATGCCGATCGCCGAGTTCGACTCGAAGCGCAATGGGAACTTGCAAGTCGAGGAAATCGAGACTTTTTCATTTCAACGCTTCAACAAACCGACGCATCGCTATTGAAACGTCTGCATAGCGTTTGGGGCTTAGGACAATTGCTTCGCACCAAGCCAAAGGATGAACTCGTCGCCAATGCCTTGGTCAAGGCCTTGTCTCAATCCGGCCCAATGTCCCGATCCGACCCAATGATAGTGTCACGCGCGATTGAAGCGCTTGCGGATGGTGGCGACAAATCCGCTTTGCCCCGCTTGGCTGAACTGCTCAAGCAAGACTCCGCCATCATCAAAGCGGCGAGTTGCATGGCGATCGGGCTTCTGGGAGCGGATGATGCCTTGGATGGGATCGTGCATGTGCTGGCAGAGAATGATAACCGCGATCCTATCCTAAGGCATGCTGGAATCATGGGGCTGGCTGGGGTAAAGGACTACACGAAACTGGCCGCGCTCAAGACTCATTCGAGTGAAGCGGTGCGACTCGCAGCCGTTGTCGCTCTTCGCAAGCAGGCGAACCCAATCGTTTTTTCTTTCCTTTCGGACAGCTCGCCCAAGGTTCAGAAAGAGGCGGTTCGAGCCGTGCATGACGTACCACAATTACACAGCCAACTACCAGCCTTGGCTGAGCTGGCAGTTGCTGCGGATACCGAGGACGCTGTGGTAAGTCGCGTTCTCAACGCGAGTTTCCGATTGGGGCGTGAGCAAGATGCGGTAAGGCTAGCGAATTTTGCGGCTCGTTCGACATGCAAAGACTCCATGCGAATCGAAGCCCTGGATATGCTGGCCAACTGGGCAAAGCCCGGCAATCGTGACCGGGTCATGAATCGGCATCAACCGTTGAGCGATCGAAACCCTGAGACGGCTAAAAAGGTGCTGCGTGAAAGAATCGAAGAACTCTCGGCGACACCGGAGGCAGTCCGAGATAAATTTTTGGACGTCGGTGCCAAGGCGGGATTGACTGAAATAGCTAAGCTCCTTTTGGTTACGGCGCGAGATACCAACGCGGAGGGGGCTCGACGCGGTGCAGCTATCCGCGCTCTTACGAGCCTAGCGCCGGATTCGATCCAACCCTTTATCGATGAACTGCTAAAGGATACGAACGTGGAAGTGCGGATGGCCAGTCTGGCGTACCAGGTTAAGAAGACTCCAGAGCTTGCTACCAAAAATTTGCAACTCGCGATCGGCTCGAAAGTAATCAGCGAACGCCAATTTGCTTGGGATCAGTTAGGTAGCATGTCAACCTCGGCCGCCAAAAGATTGATTGCACAAGGAGTCAACGCTTACTTGGCAGGTACGCTCGAGCGGGATTGCTGGGTAAATGTCGTCGAGGCTGCCAAGGGAAAGCTGGACCCTGACTTAGACCGGAAACTTTCGGACAGGATTGCAAGCCTTGAAAAAATGAGGGAATCCGATCCGAAAAAATACTTCGAGGATTGCTTCGACGGTGGTGATGTCAATCAAGGACGATCCCTGTTCTTTACTCGCAGTAGTCTTTCGTGTGTCCGTTGTCACAAAGTCGGTAGTACCGGTGGAGAAGTCGGCCCCAACTTAAGCGCTCTCGGTCCTCAAAAAACTCGCGAGTATCTTTTGGAAGCGATTGTCACCCCCAACTCAGCCATTGCCCAAAACTTTGAGACGGTGGTGATTTTGGACGATGACGGAAAGACGAGTTCCGGCATTCTCAAATCGGAAAATGACTCAAGTTTGACGCTGATGGACGCGCAAGGAGCTTTGATCCAAATCAAGAAAGACTCGATCGAAGAACGCAAGAAAGGCCTTTCGTCGATGCCCGTGGATTTATTGAAATACCTCAACAAACGGGAACTGAGAGACTTGGTCGCGTACTTAGCAGCCTTGGACGGCAGTCCCGCCGCGGTGGCCGGTCCGAATGAAGATCAAGGCGGACATAGGTGAAGCTAAAGGCTTGAGGCTTGAGGCTTAAGGTGGAAGGCTTAGCTTAGCTTAGGCGACACTTCTCGCTGATCGCCTCCGACTGGTTCCAGGGCTCTGCCTTGGAACCCACTGACTTGCAGTCTCTGCCTGGGCTCTGCCTGCCGAATCTTCAAGAATACGTGTTTCGCTTGCATTGCGAAGCGAGGCAGAGCCTCCGGAGCAGTGCGTTCCCAGGCAGAGCTCGGGAACGAGAAACTTTACGGGTGGCGTTAGCCGAGAAGTGTCGTTAATCCCTTATCCCTTTACTCATGGACGAATGGTTTGCTTTGCGAGAAGAACGTCTTTGGGTTGTCGTAGACAACCCGTTGAATGAGCTCTTTGGTATGCCCGCGTTTTTTTAGTTCCATGATCAAGTCGGGAATCGCAGTCGGTTTACTTGGTCCCCAATCACCTGCCGAATTTGCCATAAGACGCTCCGGTCCATAGCGCTCGATCATGTCTGCTGCCCTTTGGGGCGTGCACTTACTGACCGGGTAGAGCGTCATGCCAGCCCAAAACCCATTCTCGAGAACGTGCTCGATCGTATGTTCCTCGACGTGATCGACCAAGACTCGCGATCGATCGATTCGAGAGTCCCCCATCAGCATGTCTAGGATCATCCGCGTCCCTTGATACTTGTCCTCTAGGTGGGGCGTGTGTATCAAGATTTGCTGTTGGTACTTCATGGCCAAGTCGACGTGCTCCAAAAAGATCGTCGCTTCGTTGCGTGTATTCTTGTTCAGCCCGATCTCACCGATTCCTAATACGTTTTTGCATTCGAGGAATTCCGGAATCATCGCGATCACTTCGCGAGACAACGTGACGTTTTCCGCCTCTTTGGCATTGATGCACAACCATGTGTAGTGAGTGATGCCGTACTGGGCTGCCCGCTTGGGTTCGAATTCGGTAAGCTGGCGAAAATAGTCGCGAAAACTGTCAACACTACCTCGATCGAAACCGGCCCAAAAAGCTGGTTCGCTGATGGCCACGCAGCCCATTCTGGCTAATGTTTCGTAGTCATCCGTGGTGCGAGAGACCATGTGCAAATGAGGATCGATGTAATCCATGTGACTAGCTAACTTTCTTTTCGATGGACATCTGAGATTGCCACTTGGGATCGTAATGTCGGCTCATCAGCAACTGAACGCGTTTGGCTTTCTCCACTTCGTCGTCGCACAAAATATGCATTCCTTGGACCAGAAGCTGCATGTTTTTATGATCCTCTACGTCTCCGGTGGCCCGTTCGATACGATCGAGAGTGGCTGCCAATTCGACGATTTTTGCTCGGGCGATCATAAACTCATCGGCAATAATTTGCTCGGCAGTTCGTTCAACGATTGTCGGATTGGTACTCATGGCTTGCGGTCTCGGCAACTTTCGGCGGTTCGCTAGAGAGCCACTTCGGGAACGGTCCGATAACAAGGATCTCATACCTAAAATGTTCGCTGCTGCCCCACCAAATGGCAATGGGGGGAGCGAGGATTCGTGCAAAACGCCACTCCAGCCGGTTTTTGTAAATAGCCTAAGGATCACTCGATCAATTAGTTTCGTAGCGGAACTCGCAAAGAGTTTCGGCGCCCGCTCATTCCGAAAGTCTTGGCGACTTCCGCTACGGGAAAATCGGACAGTTATTTCTCGAACGATCCTAACCTGTCGAATCAATCTTAAAACGCCACTTGGAGAAAGAAGGTGTGCTACTATACTGGTACTGGCCAATCATCTGCTCGTTTCCATAGTAATATTCCATATGAGTGTACTTGTTTTTGGGCATCGCAATCCCGATACCGATGCCATTTGTTCCGCGATTGCGTACGCGGATCTATTGCAGCAGACTAGTCGACCCGAAGCCGTAGCCGCTTGCTGCGGCACTCCCAACAAGCGAACGGAGTATGTTCTTCGCCGTGCCAAGGTGCCGGCACCCAGGATCGTAATGGATGTTCGACCCGAGGTGGAAGACGTTTGCCAACGCGATGTGAAAACCGCTCGGTACGGCGATGTTTTCTTCGAAGTTTACAATCGGATGAAGGAACATGATCTTCGCGCCATTCCGATTGTTGACGGCACGAACAAGGTCATTGGCGTCCTGTCGCTGCTCCAATTAATGGACTTGATCTTTCGAGACGATGGAGATCCGCTAAAAACCAGAACTGTGGCCACGAGCCTTCAGAAGATTTGCGAAATCCTAGGTGGCAGCTTTCAGCATTCGATTATCCCTCAACAACACGACGAACTATTGGTGATGGTGGGGGCCATGAGTGCGGGCGGTTTTACCGAGCGAATGCAGAAGTTCCCAGCAGAAAAACTCATTGTCGTCAGCGGTGATCGGTCCACCATTCATTTGCCGGCCATCGAGCATGGCGTTCGGGCTCTGGTGGTCACTGGTGGCTACACGCTGTCGCCAGGTTTGGTTCAACTAGCTCAATCGCGTAACGTGGCTGTGATTCAAAGCCCGTTTGACACTGCAACAACCACGATGCGAATCAAATCGGCGCAGTTCATTGACTCGGCCATCGATACCCATTTTGTCTCACTCTCGGCAAAGAAGCCCGTCGACGAGGCGAGATTGATCGTGGAACAATCGAGTGAACCGATTTTCCCGGTCATCAACGACGCAGGAATATTGGTGGGGGTCCTTTCGAAATCCGATTTGGTCAACCCGCCCAAGCCAAAACTCATCTTGGTTG
>JBBRJI010000175.1:0-9427 GCA_038219625.1 Pirellulales bacterium
GATGCCAACGAAGTGTTGCGCAAATCGAGACCAGCGATGGCTCCTACGCCACCTGCAATCTTGAAGCTGCCTAAGTTGATCGCAGCGCTGCCGGTCTGGGAGGCAGTATTGGCAAGGTCGTTGATTTGTGTCGCGAGCTTGATAAACTTCGCCGCGTTGGCTAGTCCTTCGTTGTTGCTAACCGTGGAATAGACTTCGGCAAGAGTTAAGAGCGATACCGGACTTCCGAGCAAATCGGTAACGACCGGTAGAGGCGCGTTCAAGAAGTCGAGGATTGGCTCAATTGGTTGTAGGATATCGTCGATCGTCGTCAAGATTGGACCGAGAAATTTCGAGATGGCTTGGCCCGCATCTATCGTGACATTGTTGAGAGCAAGAACAGGGGAGCTGCTGCCTCCAAACGCACTGGCACTGGTCGATGAGTTCAGGAAGTTCCAATCCAAGTTGAAATCGGCGTTAATGTTCGGGAAGTCGGCACTGCCTCCAAAGCTAGCTCGCAATTTTAAATTAATATCTGCGATACCGGAAAAGCGAGCATCGACGATCTGCGTAAAGCTGCTCAAAGAGCTCAACTCGCCCAACGTCAATCGACCGTCACCGGATGGGTCGAGCAGATTGACAACAATTTGGCCGGTCAAGTGCGACGGGGTCATGGGATCGTCGGTCGCGTCCACCTGGAAAAATCCTAGCGAACCCTTAGCCGCGAAGTTCGGGATCTTTGCATCTATTGTAAACTTGAGTTCGTCGTTGGCGGCTGTCGATAGGAAAAAGCCTTGTGTTTTGCTGATGCCGAAGCCGAAGTTCCAACTGAAACCAGCCTTGAGTTGAATACCGCCGTCAAGTTCAAGGCCTATCAATGGTAAGCCAAGATCAAAATCGAGAGGTAAAGCGACGAGCGTTGCGGACTGGGCTAACGTCATGTCGACTCGAATTTCACTGGTCGCGGAGTTGATTATACCCGGCGATAAAACAACGTCGTCGATCTGAACACCGTTGCCGTTCCGGTCCTGAAGCCAGTTCAAGCCACCAGGTCCAACGGCTTCGTAGATCTTCTGTCGCATGACTTCTGTGGTAAGTCCGCCGGCTTGATCGAAGTTGTTTACAACTCGATCGCGAAGATCTTTAACGAAGCTCGCAGCGTCCTTGAGCTGATCGCCGATGAGCGGAATTTGGGCTAAGAACGCGGAGTTGTCGAGAGCCACATCGAGCACTTGAAATACGGAGTCCCAACCATCTCGAAAGCCATCGAGTGCCCCGTCCAAGCTGAGTGCGGCAAACGCGGCCGCGAAGTTTGGTACTGCAGTCGGGGCGGGCGGCAAAGACAAATTGTTTAAATTGAATTGCCATGCAAGGTTGGGATTGGCAGCGTCGAGCACGGTAGACTTATCAGTCTTGTAAACCGGAAGACGCAGATTCATTTGTCCGACGACTGCGGGAGCTGAAAGATTGCTAGGGGTTAGCGATTCGAAATAGACCCGTCCGTTCGCATCCCCTCCGGTGATCCCCACTGTCAAACCGGCACGATCATTCGGATTCGCGCTTGGCTCCAAGAGGCCGTCGCTATCGAGTACCAAGAATCCATTGTTGTTGCCACCGTTGCCGATTGCGATTCCCAAAGGCCCAAGAGCTGCCTTAAAGTGGATATCCGAACCGTAGATCTTCGCTCCCAGTGCGGCTGTTGTCGTGTTGTACAAAAACGGACGCGGGCTCGTAGAATTCGTTAGGTCTAGGCCGACATCCAAATTCACATTCACACCTGCCGTCACGCTAAACATGGCGGTGCCGCGAGCGTCGACCAGGTTACCGATGGCTGGTACACCTAGCGAATCCAAATCAAGATTCAGTTTGTGTTGCTTCGCGTAAGTTGGATTGTAATCGATTTCGACGCGCAGGGCACGACGACCAGGGGTGTTGTCCGGCATAAGTTCTACCGTGGGGCCATCGCCTGGCGTGACCGGAATCCCGAGCGCCTTTTCGACGGCCGTTTCCAGACGTTCTTCCAACGACACCAGTGAGTCGATAACGTCGTCGCCGAAATCGATCATTGCGTTACGGAACTTTTCAGCCGCGTTAACTAGTGAGCCTAGGTTTTTGTCCAATAGCGGAATGTTGTCTCGAAGGAAGGACACAGCTTCGATCTGAGCCAGATACATGGCCACTTGATCTAGCAAAGCCGTGATCGCGTTTTTATCGACGGCGCCGAAATCGCGGAGCTGAGCGAGCTGTGGGCCGTAGTCGATCGAGATCGTGTTCGGGTTGGCCAAGTCGGTCCACGTAATCGTTACACCAGGATTGGATGTGACCGTTCCCCATGGCAAGTTGCCGCTCGCAGGAAGCGAAAAATTGGACGAGCCACCAATGACCGGTGTATTGGCGATCGTGCTGACGTTCGCAATGCCATTTCTCAACTCTGCAAACGTCAACCGTCCGTCGTTGTTTGGATCTTTCAATGTCGTAGAAAATGTCTGATGACTTGTGCCGCTACCGGCTGGACTTGCGGTCGCGCCGTTACCTAACACGACGGGAACCAAGTTCAGTCGTGCTACCGCATCGATATCGGCAGCAACCAAGTTTACCGTGCCAGATATTTTCGGGACGTTGACGCCACTAGCGACCAGGAATGCATGATTGGACAACGAGTCGCCATGCAATGGGGAACCATCGAGCACGAAGTCACCGGTTGCGTTGGGTTTGTCGATCGATGCGATGATACCCAAGCCGATGCCCGCTAGACCGGCCAGCGAACCGTTCGCACCCTTGATCGAAAAAGCACTCGCGTCGCCGTGCGTTTTATCGATAAGCAAGAGATGATCGCGTTCGACGCGAACCTCAAATCCTGTAGTGCCGATCGCGATTGGCACCGCGGCACGAATCTTGGTAACGATATCGCCCAACGTCGTTGAGCCATCCAAAGCAACTTCAAACGATACGCCATTGCTCAAAGCAATTCGAAGATCCGTCAAACCATCGGCAGCGAGACCCATAACTCCGCGTCCACCGTTCAAACTGGCCAGGGTGGTCGCGTTGGTAAATGTTACGCTGCCTCCGACAGGTTGGCTAAGATCAAAAGCTAGTGTAAATGTCAAATCGGCGGTGCCGCTCAAGTCACCGTCGCTTTGTGTGGCAACGTCCTTCAGATCGCCTAGTCCGTCGGAGAAACCTAGACGTACTTTTTTGGCAGGCGTATCACCGGCAAGCTTGAAGTTGAACGAAAGTAGCTTTGTGGCGGTATTGTAACTGCCACCATTAAGGGACGATCCCAATCGCGTCACCAATTCTTGCAGCGTTTTGACTGCAGGTTGTCCTTGCTTCTCAGCGAAGAGCTCTTTGACTTTGTCGTTCCAGATCTTGGCTGGATCAATTGCGTCACCGAGTTTCGAGGTGGCCGTGAATTTGATGTGATCGCCTAGCACATCGCTGGTTCGCAGATTTTGGAGCAGCGTACCCAATTGGCCCATGGCTGCGCCAACCTCGGATGGTTCTAAATCCATCAAGGCACGTAGCCCAGCCAGTCCGCTCAAGTCAATGCTGGGGGCTTGAGTATTAAAGAGATTGCCCGGTTCGCCAATAGCCACCACACCCAGGAAATTCCCACCGAAGAGGTTGGTCGTAATGTCAACCGTCCCGGCGGCGGAGCCGGTCGCATTCGTCGCGAAGAGGCTGGAGGATGGGAATTTGATTAGGTCATTTAGAGTTAGTCGAGCACGGTTGCTGTTGGCATCGACCGAAAACACTTGCACAATGCCGTCGAGAAGGAAATTGGATGTCGTCGAATCCAGATCTAGAAAGCCCCCTTGAATATCAAGTGCAGCGTTGGAAGCAGCTTGGACAGAAGTAGTCAGATTCTCGATTTGAACATAGATTGCGTCGTTCAAGTTAGGTTTGGTGAAATCGATGCCAATCCGTAGACTTGTGACGAGCTCGGTAACGAGATCGACGATTGGAGGCTGATCAATTTTCAAACCGGCCTCGCGGGCTTTCGTCCCCAGGTCAAGCGGCTTCAGCGTGTGTACTGTTTTATTGAACGCAACGTTGACCCGAAGCTCGTTGGGTTGTAGATCGAAGACGAGATTCGAGAAGCCTGCCGAGTCTGGACTACCTTGAATAAAGTCCCTAAATTCCGCTTCGGTCGGTGTTTTGTCTACGAGCAGGTAGTTGGCTAACGGAATGATCACCTGATTTCCGATGATGGAGCCAGGCGATAGAGTGCCACCGATGGTAACTTCTTTGGCTGGATTCGCAGCAATTTGCGCCGGATCGATGGATCCGACCAATGGCAATGGTTGATCGATAGGACCGATGGAATTGAGCAAGCCGAGCTGTTCCGCGAGGTTGCTAAAGCCCGCCAGAATGTCGGTCTGATTTTTCGGAAGAAGCGTTAGTGACTCCAAAGGCACTTGGTTTAATCGGAAGGAAGTTACAGTGTCAACGACCGCCGTTTCTAACGTTGGGTCACCATTCGGTCTGGATTTGAAGTTGCGGATCGATTGTTCGGTGAGCGGTCCTAGGATGCCATCGACGAACAGGCGTTGCCCTGAGAAATCGCCAGAACCGAGAAAATTCAGACGCTGTTGAAGACTCATAACTTGGAACAGCGTTGACGTCTTCGTAAAGTCAACGATCGTAAGTTCTTGCCTCACGACCTCCACAGAGAATGTCTTAGCAGCGGTTCCATCGCGGTAACGGAATCGAACAACGCCTTGCAATCCTGGATTGGAAGGAGCGTCGTCAAAGGCAAAGTTGGAGGTCGAGTTGGGGGCAAAAATAAACTGTCCCGTTTGTGAAAACGGAATCTGAGTCGCTGGATCAAAACGTTCTGAGAACGCCATTTCTCCGACGAGTTGGCCCTGTTGGAATAGTTGTAAGTCACCTCTTTGTGGATGACGTTGAATAACAAGCGGAACGACCTGTCCCGATCTTTGAACAAAATCAACTCCGGTTATGCTAAAGGAGCCGTTCGATTGGCCGATGGTTTGTCCAGGCAATTCGACCAACGCAATATCGCCGTTTGCTATCCGTTGAGTCCCTAGTTCACCGACAATATTAGTGATCAAAAACACGCCGCGTCCCAGGGTCGCAGCGATCAATTGGTCGGACACTTCGTCGAAAACCAAATCTTGCACGCGAACATTAGGAAAATTGACTCCAACTTTCTCCCATATATGTGGAAACGAAAAAACTGGATTGTGAATGTCTGCGACCTCGGTCGAGAATACACCTCCGCTCGTGCCGACAAACAATCGATCGAGATTCTGAAAGGGCAACGTGGAGGTTGTGAACGGCAATTTGACCATTGCCAAACTGGTGATGGTAGGTTTCGCTATGAAGAGACTTCCTGTGATGTCAGTCCAGGCAACGCCATCATTGTCGGTGCGAAAGATCCGATTGGGGGTGGCGGCATAGGCCGTATGCCCGTTGCGAGGATCGATCGTGATATCAACGATCGGTCCACCTCCGCTCAAACTGGCAAGTGAGACCCCGGGACGAACGATCGAAGTTTCGTTCCCTTTGCGGACGAACACTTCACCTGACTGGAATCCAACATAGATCAAACGCGGATCAGCGACTCCGTCGATGATGCCGCCGGCCGCAATGGCGGTGATGACGCTTGAACTTGCCCCATTGTTTTCCAACGGAACGGCTGGTTGAACTTCGTCAGCGTCGTCGATGACCCCGTCGGAATCATTGTCGATCAGATCGGAAGTAGCCGATACGACGCCACCTTGCACGCTAAAGGAATCGCCGCGATTGGTGGACTCGTAAAGGAACTTGGAGCCGACGAAGAGGTTGCCGTTGCGAACTGCGTTAATGTCGATCGCCGGTATGAAAGGCAGCGTCGGATCAAAGCCTTTTTTACTTGGTTCGGAAACTTGCACTGTAAGTCTTGTTTGTCCGGCAATCAGGTTGCCGTTCAAAATCTGCAATTTTGCACGTTCTGGGCCAAGGTCGACCGATCCAGTCGGTAACTTAGCCAGTGTACGTCGCTCGAGCACACCTAAGTTTTGCGAGCTGTAGTACACGACAGACGCGCTATCTGATATTTGGTCCACTTTTACCGCCACGCCGTCGCCAGCCAAGATTTGTGTAAAAGTAGACCCAGCCGAGGCAAACGCAGTTCCATTGTCCTGCGTACTGACGACGACCCCTAATTGGATTGGATCAAAAGCAACCGAGACGGTCTCGAACGTTGACAAATTGCGATTCAGTGATAACCAGTTGCCACTTGGAAGAACCAACGCGGAGGGGCTATCGAACAGGTAGACACCACCATCGTCAACTTCGATCAGATTGCCAACCGCGTCAAAAGCCAGACCGCGGCTATCCGGATGCGGTGCGCTGGTTGCGGTCGTAATTCGCGTCGTAATTTCGTCGCCTAACGTTGGCCCGAGAACAATTCGCACGATGTTTGCTTTGTTGGTCGCTTTGTCGACATCACCGCCGACAAACACCACGTTTGGAAACACTGGGTGAGCAACCAACGAGAAATGCAAATCTCCATGTTTTCCCTCGGTCACCGACGGGGTTGCAATCTTCCGCCAGGCGGTTTGGATGGAGGGTTGCATTGCGTCAAAACGGAACAAGCCTGCGATCGTCTTCGTATTCACAATTCCGACATACAACATGTTCTGTTCGACACCCAGAACATCGGTGTGGTGCAACGAAAGCAACACGCGGTTGGTAAAAAACGATCCTGTCGATCCATCCGCTTCGCGACCATCTAGGAGGTCGTTGACGATGCCAATGCTGATCCGATCCCAAGTTGTTCCACCATTGGTCGAGCGAAAAATGCCTCCTTCTTTTGTCGTGACGGAACCCACAACGCGACTCGCTTCGGGCAAGGCGACATAAACCGTTTGCGGGCTAAGCGGATCTCGAATGAGATCGAGAACTCGACCGGTTCGTGTCAATGTCGCTCCAGCCCCGATATTGAATTGAGACGGCAGGATGAAAGGATTGTTATTCGGACCTTTGAGCGTAATTCGTGCAAGGCCGGGGCCATTGACGGATACAACGTCGTCCATCGCGACAAGAACTTCGGTTCCAAAAGGGGCCACAGCGCTAATCTGCCGTCCAGAAAGAGATCCGTTCCCGTTTTCCACTTGCCAGTCCGCGCCCCCGTTTTCCGAAAATAGCAGGCCAACTAACGCGCCCCCTTTCCTCTGAAACGAACTGCTCGTTCCGACGCCTGCGACCAAATGTTCGGTAGTGGGATTTCTCGGATTTTCAAACGACGAAAGATCGTATTCCAGATCGGTTATTGAAAGCGAGGGTTGATTGGGTGTTAGATTCACCCAGGTCGGGCCTGGATTCCCGCCCCAAAGTTCTTTAGGTGCGTTCGTTGTCTTCCAAATGCCTCCGTTTACCGCGCCGACAAAAATGGTCGTAGCATCGCCTGGGCGAGGGCGTGCAACATTGATTGCGCCACTTACGGCTCCGGAAAATGCAGAGCCGCCAGGAACTGGTGGGGCGATCGTGTCCACATTTCCCGATCCGATGATTGCATCGGGCCCAACAGAGATCCATTGGGCAGTATCGAGTGTCAAGACCCGCCGATCTTCCAACAATTCGATACGAAGCAAGCGCCGGCGAGCACGGCGATCCGATTGGACCGAACGAATTCCTTCACTATGCGAATTGGAGGTTCTGTCGAACAGCTTTTGCTTGTGTGTAGCCATGATTTCTCTGCGGTATCTTCGGTAAAATGGATCCTTCCGGTGACTTCGGTGTCCCATGGCTCCGCCATGCTGAGGGATTCAAGCGTCCTGGAAACTGGCTTCGCAGCGCTCGGCACCTAGTACCAATTATCCGAACGGAGCGCTAACACCGCCAAAGATTTCGCAATTTAGAAAATGCGACCATGTGCACGCAGTCACGTGACCGGGCACCTCTCAAGCAAAGAGGGGTTGTTTGAAATCTACCTGTAAACTAGGTGGCACGCTCTGAGGTACGAAGGGCGTGGTGAATCGCTAGAGTCATTTGCCACACTTCCCACGCCCATCGCTAATCGCGCTAATCGCTTTGGGCGTGCCACACGGTTGCCTCGTAGTCTTCTGTCTGCCGCTTGCCTTAGAATGCAATGGGTTCAATTGGCCTGAAGAGCAGCAGCCAGACCAGGGAATTCCTGCAAATCAGTGAATTCGAGTTCGCTCCGCACTTGGCTGAACTGCTCGCGTTCCATTTCGCGGGCTTGACTGAGTGCCTCCAGAAGTGGCTGACGAAATTTTTCGTCAACGCCGTTCTTTAACAATTGCGCGTAAGAAGCCGCTATATCCACCACGTCAATATAGTTTAGAGGTTGGAGACTTTCGATTTCACCAAGCTTCTGCAAGGAGGCCTCTTGCTCTCCTAATCTCGCGAGGATCCGGGCGTAAAGTGCTCGCAGGCCGTCGGCTTCGTGATCGACGATATGGATCATTCCTTGAGCACAATCCATGCGTGCCTCGTCGAGTCGTCCCAAACGCATTAAGCCCCTAGCTCGTTCCCGAAAAGCGTTGTTAAGTGCACCACGTACACGCTTGGTATCCGCCGCTTCGTTCCCCAAACGTAAACTCAATTCGATGTTTTGAGCGGCGATTGCCTGCGAGTTCCAATCGATGGCTTCTTCGTTCAAGCCTCGATTCCTTGCGATCCGTCCCAGGTTAAAGTAGACATACCCCAGCATCGTTTGAAATCGCGCTGGCTCGCCCGCCGTCTCAGCCAACTGCAATAGTCTGGTCCTGGCTTGCTCATAAGCTTGTTTAGCATCGTCCAGTCTTTTTAAATCATAATAAATATCCCCGAGACCATTTAGGGTAGTAACTAATAAGTTTCGATACTCGGTTGAATCTGGCTTCTTTTCGAGTAGTTCTTCGAGTATTTGGCGTCCCTCCAGTTCCGCTGCCTCGGCTTCCACCGCGGCGCCTGATCGCCTCAGCGCGGTTGAGAGATTGTGTAGTCCAGACGCCGTCTTTTTTGGGAAATCAATTACGGTCGGATTATTGGCTGCGAGCTGTCGCATGGCTTCGATTACGAATCTGTAGGCTTCAGCCGCTTCGGCATATTTCTTTTCACCATTGAGAACATTTGCTAGATTGTTTTGGGCTGTTGCAGAGTAAAAGAGGACATTGATGTGCGAAGGTTCGAGAGACTTCGCAACTGTCAATGCATTGAGTGCGTCCTGTAAAACCGCTTTCGCTTCGGTAGTTTTACCTCGTCGATAGAGCGAGTCCCCTAAGTTGCAATCAACCATAGCGACGTCTAACCAGTGCTGAACCGCATCGGGCTGTCGTTGGGCCAATTCCTTATACAAGCGGAGCGCTTCTTGGTCCGCACGCTCAGCTTCTACCCATGCGTGCCGGCCGTACTCCAATGCACCAAAATTCAGCCAATGCGCCGCCAGTCCGTCGAGATAACGGAGTACCAAGGGATGCTCCTTGTTTAGCGAGAC
>JBBRJI010000176.1:0-9411 GCA_038219625.1 Pirellulales bacterium
ACAAAGTAACCGTTATGAGTTTGATCGAACACGTTCATGGTCGGCAGATTTTTGATTCGCGAGGCAATCCAACTGTCGAAGTGGAAGTGCGGCTCGTGGACGGGTCGCACGGCCGAGCTGCGGTCCCGAGTGGAGCTAGCACCGGCGCCCACGAAGCTTGGGAGCTTCGCGATGGCGACAAAACCAAGTACATGGGCAAAGGAGTTCTGACGGCGGTCGAGAACATCAATACCAAGTTGGCCGAAGAATTGATTGGCGCCGATGCCTTGGACCAACGCGGCATCGACCTTCAAATGCGCGAATTGGACGGGACACCGAACAAGAAAAATCTCGGCGCGAATGCTTTGCTGGGCGTCTCCTTAGCGGTAGCCAAGGCTGCGGCTCACTTCACCAATCAACCACTTTACCGTTACCTGGGCGGCGTCGGAGCTCACTTGCTCCCAGCTCCCATGATGAACATTGTCAACGGTGGTCAACACGCGGACAACTCCGTCGACATCCAAGAATTCATGGTCATGCCGTTGGGTTTCGATTCGTTCAGCGAAGGCCTTCGAGCGGGTACCGAAATTTTCCACCATCTCAAGAAAGTGTTGAGCGAGAAGAAACTCAACACGTCCGTTGGGGACGAAGGCGGTTTTGCACCCGACCTCAAGAGCAACCGCGAAGCCCTTGACTTGATCATGGAAGCCATTGAGCGGGCCGGATACAAGGCAGGCGAACAGATCTTCATCGCCTTGGACGTCGCCGCCACCGAGTTCTACGACGAAAAGACCAAGAAGTACACGATCGATGGCAAGCAACTGTCTGGCGATCAAATGGTTGATTTCCTTGCCGACTGGGTCGACAACTACCCAATCTGCTCCATCGAAGACGGTTGCTCCGAAGACGACTGGGCATCCTGGAAAAAACTGACGGACAAACTTGGAGGCAAAGTCCAGCTCGTGGGAGACGATTTGTTCGTGACCAACACCGACCGACTGCAACGCGGTATCGACCAAGGGATTGCCAACAGCATTCTCATCAAGGTCAATCAAATCGGCACGTTAACTGAAACCATCGAAGCGATTCAGTTGGCTCACCGCAATGGTTACACGAGCATCTCGAGCCACCGAAGCGGTGAGACCGAAGACTCTACGATCGCCGACCT
This sequence comes from Pirellulales bacterium, assembly GCA_038219625.1. GTDB lineage: Bacteria > Planctomycetota > Planctomycetia > Pirellulales > Pirellulaceae > JBKCUI01. The sequence continues at coordinate 1,148 of JBBRJI010000176.1, forward strand.
AGCAGTCGCGTTGTCGTGCGGGCAGATCAAGACCGGCTCGGCTTCGCGCTCCGATCGAATGGCGAAATACAATCAATTGCTTCGCATTGAAGAAGAATTGGGTGACGGTGCACGCTACGCCGGACCATTGTTTAAACGTCGGTAATAAGCTTGGTTTTCGACAGTGCGGTCGAGACTCAACAAATCGGAAAGCAGACATGGATTTGCATTTGAAAGATCACACGGCGGTTGTTGTCGGTGGAGCCAGTGGTATTGGTCTGGCGACCGCGGAGTGTTTTGCGGCCGAAGGAGTGCAGGTTGCGCTTTGGGACAATGCTGTCAACACCGTACAAGTTGCCGAGGACATCGCAACGCGTTTTCAAGTGCGTAGTCTTGGTATTCCAGTCGACGTCACCAATGAGCGATCGGTCAACCAGGCGATTCCAAGGACGACGGAGGCACTAGGCCCAATCGACCATCTTGTACATGGTGCAGCGATTGGTTCTGGGAAGTTTGGTTTCCCATTCACGAATCTTGCACCCGTTGACTGGTTGCGGACCTTGGAGGTCAATGTGATGGGAATGGTTCATGTTGCCCATGCCGTCGCGCCGCACATGGTCGAGAATCGCAGAGGATCCTTGATCTTTTTAGCGTCGGTGGCTGGCCAAATTGGATCGCAAACGGACCCGCCCTACAGCGCTAGCAAGGCTGCCAACATCAATTTTTCACAATGCCTAGCCAAGGATCTTGCGCCGTACGGCATTCGAGTGAATACGATCTGCCCGGGCATGGTCCGAACACCTTTGAATCGGTCTGTTTGGCAAGCTTGGTTTGACCAGACGCCCGAACCCGAGCGCCTCAGTTACGAAGAATGGTCGGATCAAAAAATCCGCTCTGTCGTACCATTGAGAACATGGCAAACGCCGGCGGACATCGCCAACATGATTGTCTTCTTGTCCTCGGACCGGGCTGCACATGTGACCGGACAAACCATCAATGTCGATGGCGGATTTGTCATGCATTGGTAGCAAGTACGAAAAACAACTTCTGGACGGCAATCCCAACTGCATTCCGCTACGTAAGGTTGGCCTACTTTTGCTTCGGCCTGTTCGAATTCACGGCCATGATTATCCCAACGACAACTAGCGGAACTCCTATGAGTAAGCTGCCTACCACAAGAATTATTACCAATTCCATGAATCCTAATCCAATCATCTCTTTTCTCCTCAATTCAAGTTTTGATCGAATCCCCGTATGCCTGCCATAATACCACGCTCGCCATTCTGTTTCAGCTTGATTGAAACGGCGACTTCGGTTCTTGCTGAGCAGCGGGTTCCACGTTGGACCACGGGGAGGTCGGTTCCTTGCGAACATTGCGAAAGTACTCGGCTATCGTTGCCAAGGCATAAAATCGGTCCTGCGATTTGAAAAGCAATCCGCCTACTGCTTCGATGTGCTGGCCAAATTCGCGAGTGGATTTCACTGGCAACAACTTGGCTCGACCGAAAATAGGAAAGGCTGCGAGCAAGACCAACATTCCAAGAAAAACCGCGTGCAACGAGATCACGTTGAGCGGCCAAATCGTAAGCATTTCGAAACCTTTCTGTTGCTCCGAATTGTCGTCTTTGCGAACTCTGGGATCGTTGCTACCTGTCAAGAAACCGATGTTTTGCTTCGGAAGCTCCCGAACGAGCGCCTTGGCCAAGGCAAGATTCTCGTAATTCGTGAGGGAAAGGTTGGAGATCAACGAGGAGTTCGATAGAACAATCACCCGCGAACTTCCCCAACTTGGCTTAGTGACCTCCGCAATCAGCGGCCTGTCATCGAGGGTGGAGAGCAGACTCTCCATTTCCGGCAAATCCGTTGCCGTCAGTGACTTCACGATCCCCAGCATGGCTGCATCCGACGTCTGCCATTGGAACTCGTATTCAACGGTGTTAGCTGTGTTGGCTGTGTTAGCTGTGTTGGCTGTGTTGACTGTGTTGACTGGTTTGCCCGACGTATCCTCGGGTTCCTTATCGAACTCCGTCTGAATGGTCGTCAGATTCGCTTCCGAGTAACCCATCGGGGTGCTGCGGAGGAACAACCTAGCTTTCGACCCGTCTATTTCGTTGGACCAAGGGCCCTTCAATTCCTTTATGCGTTCCTCGTTCCGTTGCGAATGATCGAATAGACACCAAGGAGTAGCGGTCATGGCTCGAACACGCGACCGCATACGGTCCAGCTCGGCCAATTCAATGGCTTGTTTCTCACGTGCCGATAGCACATCTTGATCGGAACCTTCGCTGATTGCGAATTTGTCGGCGGATTGGGACCAGTAATCTGCCGTCGGTGAAAAATCGCGACCGACATAAATAAGCGTACGACCGCCAGAGGATAGCCAGCGTTCAAACCATGCCACGGTTTCCGGCTGATGCGGTTCGAATGAATCGGCTGACCACACAATCGCATTTAGTTTCTTCATGGCTCGTGGCGATAAAGATCGCACCATCAGCGTCGAACGACCGTCTTCACTGCACAGGTTTCGAAAGAGAGATACGGAAGCAGGGCTACATCGAGCGTCGGTACCTTCGCTCAAGCCGTAATAAGTACTCAGCGAGTTGCGGCAGCCGGAACAAGCTAGGGCAAGACAACACCAGGCAAAAAGTACCGACATGTTCTGTCGTATTGGCATCAAGAAAATCTCGCTGATGTTAGGCTATCGTTGGTGCTGGGCTTGGAAACGATTTGCTTCAAGGAGGCATCAAAGGTCGGGACCTGTTGCCATATGCGTTCGAATGATTCTTGGCTCAGGACATGTTTTCCGAAAAACGCATATTCAAAGGCCAAAACAAGTTGATTGGTAAAGCCTCTCAGATTGTCCTGTCCATTCAGTTCTCTAAGGTAAGCACGATTGGTCTTTCCGCGTTCCAATCGAATGCAACGGGCACCATCCATTTCGACCAACGCATGACTGAAAAGATAGATAATCGCCTTCGAGAAATCTCCCGCGGCTCGATACCGTTCGGCTTGAGCCAAGAGTCCGAACATGGTCTGCTCAAGTTCGAACGGAAGGTCTTGAAGTTTTGCTTTCTCCCTTTCACGAATGGATAGATCCGACATTTTCGCAGCGCGAACTTGAAAGCTCAATCCGTATCTCAAAACAAGGAAGCCGACAACCAACAAAAGGCTGAGCAAGCAAACGAGAAGCATGATTTGCCAGCTTTGAAAAATCCACGAAAACCAATCGCCCAGCGATAGTCGAAAGGTTCGCCACCAACTCCACGAGGTGGGTTGGACGGTACCGGCAACGGAACGATGTCGATCGTCTACATCGATGTTCTTGCTTGCGCGTGTGGGATGCACGGATTGATCACCTGAGTCGAACCAAACGGAGTGTGTCGATCGATGGATCGTAGCCCGGTCTTTGTCGTCGACCTTGGCACGCAGTGGGGCGGTATCCTCGGAGGCTGGAACAATCGTCGCCATGAAAGTTACCACAAGCCAAGCCACGGTTACAGCATAAACCCGTGAGGATTTCATCATTGCGTCAACTCCTCGAGTCGTTGTGCTTCCGCTTTCAAACGCAGTTCGATTTCCCAACCCTCGGTTCGAATCCTGGAATTCATGTACAGCAAGAACCGAATAACCGTAGTCCAGGTTGAGACAATCCAAAGGGTTAACGGATACAGAAAAAGATCCATCCAGATTCCCCAACTCCAAATTCCCGTCAAGACACCGATGAGAAATACGATGCTCATCGATACGGACAGTGCCGTAAGAAGGGCAACGATGGTCACCCCGATATGGACGCCAAACAACTCGTTGTAGAGACTCGAATGAAGCCATCGGGAACGCTGTCCATAAGCCAATTGATCGGGCCGTTTTTTGGACTTCAAAACAGGACAACGTTCCAACAATAGGATTTCGGCGGCAAAAGGCCGAAAGCCACGCACAAAGTAAACCATGCCGCAAAAACACAGTAGGTAGAGAGGAATTTCAATCTCTGGACGAAAGACTGGGGACAAATACAACAGGTAAGCGGGCACAAAAGAAAGGAGCGACATCCGCAGTAGTCCCAGGATGAAGATCATGGAGCCACAGCGTTTCCAGATGGCCGAAAACACTTGCCGCGACGAAGGCCTCTCGATGAACACTGCCTGCCCGATAAAGTAGGTAACAGCACTCAATGCAAGCGGCGACTGAATCAAAATCAGCCCCGTGATGACACTCAAATAGCGAAAATGATAGGCTTCGGTACTACTGAAATCGCGTGAGGCAATCAAAAGCACTTCGTACTGCGTCAAGGGCCAAACCAAGAACAAATCGGCGATCGCAAAGGGGAGGATTCCAAGGAGTGCAAAAAATGCGATGGGTTGCCAATAACGACGCAAGACGAGCAAACTCAGATCGACCAATTCAACGGCGGATCGCTGCGAAATGACGATGGCAGTTTTATCGAGCTGCACGGTCGACTCCAATCGTTCGCCATGGATTGTCGTCGCTGTTGGCGATTTCCCTTTCGATATCTGGGCGTGGATAGCCAAGCACCACAAAATAGTACATGAGCAAACCGGAACTGAAGATGGCCACACATGCCTTAACGAAGTAGGGCAAAGGGGAAGGGGAGACAAACCCCTCGGTAAAAGCAGCCATAAAAAACAGAACGACCGACGCCAAAATGATCGGCAATGCGCGCTCGGCATTCAAACGGAACGATTCGGAGCGTCGCAAGCCGGAGGTGGCAAACAGTCCGAGTCCCAAGCGTAGACCAGAGGCAGCCGCAAGTGCGATGGCGGTCAACTCGAAAACGCCGTGAGCGGTAACAAACTGAAAGAAAACGTCACCCTCCTCGACATCCGCCCTGGCCATGTAACCAAACGATGCGCCGAGAACGACGCCGTTGTAGGCCAGAGCGCACAGCGAGGGTAGTACCAGCGGTCCTAGCGCGAAACACTGAAGCCCGATGCTGGTGTTTTTTTTGATATAGACGCCAGACATAAAAATGTACTGATTTAGATTCCCATCCAAAGGTTTACTAAAGCTATCTTCCATGGTTTTGATCTGTTCGGGTCCAAGAATACGTTCCGCAAAACCGGGGAAGGCAACTTCGGACTTTGCGAGCATGGCCGAAAGCGAGAAGAGGCCAAAGAACACCACGAAGGCCACTTTCACGCACGGATCTCGAAATATGCTTTGTGGAACCACTTTGGACATGTAGTGCAACCATTTGTTTTTCGCGAACTGCCGCGAACGATACAGTTGACTGTGTGCACGCCCTACCAGACGATGCAAATACTCCACAGTTGCTGGAGGTAACTGATACTGCTCGGCCATTGACAGATCGGTGCACGCCGCCCGATACAATGCCGAGAATCGCGTTACAAGACTCCCTTTGTTGGCGAAAGGATACTGGACGGATCGAAAGGAATCGCACATGCGCTCTAGCTCAAGCCAGCCTTGTCGCCTCTTTTCAAGAAGTTCAGCAATTCTCATAGCGGTGTCTTCATAATTGGCGGAAGTGAATCAATGGAGGCAGGCAACGTATTCACAAGTAAGCTCACGCTGGAATCCTTGGTAGGTGGCGGAGCAAAACGCTTCGCATCGGAGAAGGCTTCCTTGGAAACAAACTCGCGATAATAAAGAGCGCACAAAAGCAGGTCCGGGCTCGTATCGTCTCGGAAGTTAAAGAGCTTTAAGAGTGGTTTAGCCAAATGCGAGGCAAGCTCCGTTCGCCGCCCAATCGAGATCCGACTTCGGCGTTCCGCGTACAAGGCTATTGCCTTAGCAAGCGTGGAACTCATCCGAAAATTAGGCGGTACGTGCTCACTGAGCGACACAACTCGGGCATCTTCCAATTTGACATTGGTTGGCACCCAAGATCGTTCATTGACAACGACCATCGTGCCAGCAGCCAAGTCCCCTAAGCGTTGAAACCGTGATGTCAACGTCATGCAAATCAAAGAAACCAGGAAGGTTGGAATGATGTAGGCTGGAGGAGCATCTGCCGCAAACATCTCCAAGGATACCATCGGTGCGAAGTCCGCGAGTCGAAGAAAATTGCGAACCGTAGCTTGGAAAGCATTGATCGGTCGACCATCCACCGAAAGAACTCGGATCTTGGTGAGCCATTTTCCAGGCGTCTGACCATTCCAAAAGGTTTCGAAAAAAATCCCGTAAAACCAGTCCAGCGCAAAGGACGATATCAGAAACAAGAAAACCATCACCCCGAACGGAAATGCGACAGCTACGCCGACAAACACCATCAGTATGAAAAACGCGATCAGGCACATCGTGCGAATCGCGAAGTCCAACAGAAGTGCTGGCAATCGTCGAAATGGACCCGCGATTCGGTATTCGAACTGAATATTTTCAGGCGTCGTGATGACGGCAGTTAAATCGATCGTAGTTTGAGCTTTCACCGATCCATAGTCCAGCAAGTGATGGGTTCTCGTGTTTGGAACGATTTTAGTCGCAATCGAGCCAGACTTCACTGGCCCACAGGCGGAAAGTCACCACCAATCACCAGTTAAATGATTGCCGCCGCTGGTCTTGGTCGGTTAGAATGGGAATTAATCGTTTAATCGCAATGCCGTTCAATGAAGTCCAATTTCGCAAAAATTTCGTTTAACGGTTAGCCGCAGGCGTACGTTAATGGTATCGAGTACGCCTTCGGCTGACTGTTAAACACTGTTAAACTAATAATTGTACGGGTGTTGCGTTTAATTGTGAGCCGCAGACGTCGGCAGCGGTGCAACTATCGCCATGTTGGTTTTTCGCAAAAAGGCATGCTACGATGAGTGAGATGGAACCAACCTTGGTGCCTTCGGTGCCCGACAGCACGTTGGAAATTCAGCCCAACGCAGTTGCAGCTCAGGCTGAAGTGACTACAGAAGCCAGCCAGCATTTTTCCGTTTCCGCCAAGCATCCGACAGCCGCGTCACTGCTTTTGTCCACTTTTCTCAGTTTGGTGGTAGTGCTTGTTCTATTGATTGCATTGCGGTACGTGTTGCCGTCCGTGCTGGAGTTTTCACGTTATTCATGGCATCGTGGGCAGCTTCGGGCCGAGTACGAAATGGCAGGCCAACAACTGGAAAGTGTCTCTTGGGAGGGACTTAGCACGATGTCTCAGACCGTCGCAAAAAGGGTCAGTCCCAGTGTTGTTCATATCATGATGAGTGCAGTGGAATCGAATGACCCGGAGCCGAGTCTGGAGGAAATGGTTCGCTCGATTCCTAATCGCATGAAAGTCGGACAAGGCAGCGGGATCGTCGTCGATGACCGCGGATACATACTCACAAATTATCATGTTCTGGACGACGGTTCTCAAATCAACGTCATCCTGGCTGACGAACGAACGTGTGTCGCCGAGCTTGTCGGTTTCGATATACCGACCGACTTGGCAGTCCTGAAAATCAGTGCACACGACTTAATGCCTATCAGATGGGGGGACAGCGACTGTATGGAAGTTGGTTCGCCGGTGTGGGCGGTCGGCAGTCCATTCGGTCTGACGGGCTCAGTGACATTTGGCATCCTCAGCAGCAAGCACCGGCTGGATTTGAGCGGAACCAGTTACGAGGACTCGATCCACAACCCATCGACTCGGGGAACCAAGCAAAAAGCTATGGCGCGATACAGTGACTTAATGCAAAGCGATGTGGCTGTGAATCCGGGAAACAGCGGTGGTCCGTTGGTCAACGGTCGCGGAGAATTGATCGGAATTAACACCGCCATCGTTGGGGAGTCCTATCGAGGCGTCAGTTTTTCCATTCCCAGCAATATCGCCAGACTAGTCTTCAAGCAAATCCTTGAATCTGGGAAAATGAGACGAGGATGGGTAGGAGTTGAACTTGTAAAGGCTTCTGAAAGGAGACGCATATTGCAATCGGTTTCAGAGCCACATCTCGACCGTGAGGTTGATGCGGCCAAAGCTCCGATACACGGTGCTGTCGTCCGGAGCGTGTTCGCCAAATCTCCGGCCGCGAGTGCTGGCTTAAAAGTGGGAGACACCATCGTCGAAATGAACGGTCATCGCATCAAAGGAGTCGCGGACTTGATTTTCGAAATCGGCAAGACACCGGTAGGAAACACGGTCGAATTCACGATCGATCGCGACGATGGTGAAATCAAAATTGGCATGGCCGTCGGTGAACGTCCTGAATAGCCGGTGGGATAGCAGCAGTTTGAAATCTATCTATAAACTGGGTGGCACGCTCTGAGGTACGAAGGGCGTGGTGAATCGCTAGAGTCATTTGCCACACTTCCCACGCCCATCGCTAATCGCGCTAATCGCTTTGGGCGTGCCA